>CAILON010000038.1 GCA_903835865.1 uncultured beta proteobacterium | reverse complement strand
TTAAAACTGAATATTTCAAACATCAACCCGGCATTCTGACTGGTATTGGCATACTGGGTACCTTTATTGGCTTGTTGCGCGGCCTATCAAACTTTTCTGTTAGCAGTGACCCTGAAAAAGTGCGTATTAGTCTTGATACACTCATTTTGGGTGTTCGCGAGGCTTTTTACATGTCTGCAGCTGCTATTGGTTTGGCGATGTTGACTACCTTAGTCGAAAAATTGTGCGTAACTGGTCGAATTAAGCAAGTTGAAGAATTATGCCAATTACTCGATAGTTTGTTTGAAGGCGGAGCGGGTGAAGAATATCTGGCTAGATTGGTTAAAGCGGGGGAGAGTAGTGCCACCCAAACCGCACAGCTTAAAGATGCATTGGTTTCAGACTTGAAGGAAATGCTGACAGAAATGATCCGCCAGCAAACCGAAGCTATTGCCGGCAGTTTTTCAGAAAGTTCTAAAGCCCAGATAGTAACCACTGAACAAAGTGGTGATCGCATTGCTCAAGCTATTTCAGATAGTTTGAGTGAACCGCTGCAAAAAATTGCCTCAGCTGTTAATACCACTACCGATACTAATGGTGAAGTTGTTACTCGTGCGCTCAATGAAGCTTTGGTGACGTTTTCTTAGCAAATGAAAGATATGTTTGGTGGTCAAATGGGCGACATAAACCAGTTACTTCAGCAGACCACCTCAGCTATGCAGTCTACTGTTTTACGCTTTGACCAGCTTGCTAATAACCTGGGTGATGCAGGTAAAAACGCGGCCGATGTGATGAGTGAGCGTTTAAGCACCGCACTTGAATCAATGGAGGCTAGGCAGCTCGCTTTGAATAACACTATGACTGAGTTTGTTAGCCAGTTACGGGACATGGTGCAATCTTCTCAGACAGAAACCAATAGTCAGTTACAGCAAACTTTAGCTTTATTAGGCGACAAAGTGGCGGGTATGACTGATCAACTTCAACAACAAGCACAAGCCGCTGCGGATACCCATCAAAATCAGCAAGATAAGCTGCAACAAAATGCTTCTGCATTGGCTCAAGAATTGGGGTCTCAGGTGCAAACCAGCATGTCATCAATGCAGCAGCAACTTAGCAACATGATCGATGTAATGAAGGAACAATCATCTCAAACCACAGCTTCAAATGTTGAGCAGCAGAAAAATATCTCACAGCACACCCAAAATACAGTGAACGCTCTTTCTGATCGTGTTGAAAGTACATTGGCAAATTTGGATCAAAACCTTACTGGTATGATTGAACTTATGAGTAAGCAGGTGGAACAAACTGCTCAGTCACACCAAACCACTCAGGAATATCTGGCCGAACAAGCTAATCGTTTGACTGAACAGTTAAGTCAGCAAGTGCAAGCTATGATTGCTCAAACAAACAACGCAGTATCCTCTATGCAAGCTTCAGTAACTATCATGCGTGATGTCACTAAAGAAAATACTCAGCGCATGGAAACCAGTGCCGGAACCCTGTCCTTAGCAGCTGACAACTTTGCTCAAGCAGGAAACAGTGTCGCTGGTGTGATGCAACAGACCAGCACAGTGAGCGATAAAATGGCTACAACTTCGATTTCATTAAACAATGTCGCCAGTACAGTGCAAACAGCACTTAATGATTACAACAATGCTGGCAAAGTGATGTCGCAAATGGTTGCAGAATTAAAGGCCACAGTCGAGACGGCAAAAAGTGAAGTTTCCGTATCGCAATCGTTAGTCAACCAGATCAAACAATCCGCTGAACATCTGTTGCAGGCGCAATCCTCAGTTGACGGTATTTTTAAAGAAGTCTGTGATGAACTGGCCAATGCCCACGAAGAATTTGCTAGCAATGTAGTTAAGGGACTTAAATCGAGTAATACCGCCTACCAAAAGGAACTCAAGGATGCGGTCGATTATTTAAAAACCGCCATTGAAGAATTGGGTGAAGTGGCCGACAAAATTCCGGCACGAGGATAAGCTATGCTCGGTACCCGTATCACTATTGGCAAAAAACTCAAAGATGAAGCCGAAAAACCCTTCTGGATCTCCTTTGCCGATTTAATGACGGCACTAATGGTCATGTTCTTGTTGGTGATGAGTGTGGCACTGTTGGCGGTTACCAAAACCGTTTCTGAAGAACAGCGTGCTGCTGATGCCCGCAAAGATGCCATTGAAAAACTTCTTGATAAAGTAGAACAAGCTGCACAAGACGACCCTCAATTTTCAGGCATTCATGTTAACCGTGATCGACAGACGGTTGATTTTGGTGACCGTGCCCGATTTGATACCGCCAGTCATCAACTAAATAAGGACCAGTCACGTTTACTGCGTGCATTTATTCCGCATATACTTGATATTGCCAATAGCGAATTGGGCAACGCTTGGCTAAAACGTATTGTCGTAGAAGGCTTTGCCGATAAACGCGGCAGTTACTTACTTAATCTTAATTTGAGCATGCAACGCAGCCAACGGGTACTGTGCGTGCTGCTAGCCAAACCCGATTTTGGGGAGTCGGAGCTGTCGTCACAACAGCGAGAAGATATTCGCCAGCTATTCCTGGTAGGCGGCTATTCTTCAAACTCGCAAAAAGACACACTGGAAGAAAGTCGTCGTATTGAATTAAGGCTGGAATTTAGAGGCATTAAGGAACCATCTCGCTCATCACCGCCAATCAGCGAAGACAATTTCGGCACTTGTGCGCTACAATAAATTTATTTGCGAGAATAACCAGATGCCCACTTTATCCATACATGGTGATGTCCACATTCCCGACAATCTTATTCATGCACTGGGCTTAAAACCTGGTGCTGAGCTAGCTTTTGAGCGTCAAGGTGACGCAATTGTTATGCGGCAGGTTAAATCAAAAAAAATCTCTCGGGTTGAAGAGGGTCCCCGAATTTTAGGTTATACCGGTTCAACAGTTACGCTTGAAGAAATGGACGCTGCCATTGCCAAAGGCGCGGCGCAATCGTTGTGAAGTCGGTCGATACCAATATTCTGGTGCGTTACTATGCGCAAGACGATGCTCTGCAATCAACTCTTGCTTTGAGCTTATTCAGTGATGAACCCGAGCTGTTTGTGACGAAAACGGTCTTGCTTGAGTTTTTCTGGGTATTGACCCAG
>CAILON010000037.1 GCA_903835865.1 uncultured beta proteobacterium | reverse complement strand
CTCTTGATAACCAGTAAGCGCCGTATTAAAAACGACTTCGCCGGTAGTTGAGCCAAAGGCGCCAATGCTAAAACCAGGAAATATTGTGCCGTCAGCAAGAGCTAACACGGCTGGGGGAAAAGAAGGAAGCAAGGGTGACAAACCATCTCCAGTCCCTGCTCCATCTGACGCTCAAAACCCTCAAAAAAGACTAACCCGAGGCTGTTTGTGCGGGAGGTGAGTGTCTTTAAGCGCTAGGGTATTTATTAAGTTTCGAACCTTGCAATCATACCAGTTTTGCTCGTAAACCCTTAAATACCCAGTCAAATAGGCCTTGCGAGCTAGATACCCTCCTCCGAACTCTTGGTCAGAGGAGGTGCATCAAGGGCAAAGACTAGGCCTTTACGCTTGTTTCGATGATGGTCTTGATATGGGCTAGTACGGTTTGGTCTTCCATCGTGCTGATATCGCCAGGATCACGACCCTCTGCAACAGCTTGTAAAGCACGGCGAACGATCTTGCCAGAGCGTGTTTTGGGCAGTGCTGTCACTACGTAAACTCGACCAGGACGAGCAATGGCGCCCAAGGTGGTGTCCACGGTTTTCATGCACTCTGCTTCTAAGCTTGCAGTATTAGATGCATCCTTTGGAATGACAAAAGCAATTGCAGCTTGGCCTTTAAGCTTATCTTCAATGCCGACAACCGCCACCTCAGAAATATTTGGATGGCTAGAAATGCTTTCCTCAATCTCACGCGTTCCTAAGCGATGTCCGGCAACATTAATGACATCGTCAGTACGGCCCAAAATAAAGAAATAACCATCTTTATCCTTAATGCCCCAGTCAAAAGTAGAGTAGATCAACTTACCTGGAATTGTTTCCCAATAAGTGCTAACAAAGCGTTTGTCATCGCCCCAAATTGTTTGCATGCAACCTGGAGGTAATGGCCCTTCAATGGCGATAACCCCTTTTTGATCGGGACCCAACTCTTCTGAGCTTGCGTCATCAAGCAACTTCATGTTGTAGCCAAATGAGGGTACGCCAGGAGAGCCAAATTTATGGGGCATCACTTCAACTCCCCGCTGAATTGCGAGCATTGGCCAGCCCGTTTCTGTTTGCCAATAGTTATCTACGATCGGTTTTTTAATGGCATCGTGTATCCACGTTGCTGTTGGCTCATCTAATGGCTCGCCTGCTAAAAATAAAGCCCGCAAGGTCGATAAATCATATTTCGTTAAGAACGCAGGGTCTTGCTTCTTCAGCACGCGCACTGCAGTTGGAGCAGAGAACATGACAGAGACTTTGTATTTCTCAACAAGCTCCCACCAAATACCAGCATCTGGACGCAGCGGTGTGCCTTCATACATGATGGTTGCCATACCGCTGAGTAAAGGGGCATAAATGATGTAACTGTGCCCTACAACCCATCCGATATCTGATGTGCAAAACATCGTCTCACCTGCGTTACCAGTGAAAATATGTTTCATTGATGAAGCTAAGGCTACGGCATATCCACCTGTATCGCGCTGAACACCTTTTGGCTTGCCTGTGGTTCCAGAGGT
>CAILON010000036.1 GCA_903835865.1 uncultured beta proteobacterium | reverse complement strand
TGACTGCAGATCAATTGGTTTCTGAGTTGTACCTCATCTTTGCTGCTATTACCCTAGGCGCTTTTATTCCCAACTTTAAGTTAGTTGCCTTTGGATCGATTGCTGCATTTATTGGCGCTGCAGTATTGGTTCATCTGGGTGTCTTTACTTACCTGAGTACAGAATACCTTTTTGCGGTACTCATTGTTGTCCTAGGGTTTGCTTCGATTGCGAACCTGTATCGACACTATCGAGAGTTTAGGTTTTAAAGAGCCGCTCTTGAGTAGCTAAATAAAAAGCCCCGTATATTCGGGGCTTTTTATCTTTAGGGATTGGTTGCTACTTACTTCTCTAAAGCTCCATAAATTACGGAGTTCAATTGCTCACGATGAATCTTACGAATATCGCCAGGAGCAACACCCATCATCACAACAACCATTTGCTCTTTTGGGTCAGCCCAGAATACCGTGCCATTAGCGCCATTCCATGTGAAGTCGCCAACGTTGCCATTAATTGCTGAGAGGCCCCGCTCCATTCGCACTGCGACACCTAGACCAAATCCATAACCAACGCGCCCAGGCTCTGTCAGGCCAACATTGTTTTTGATGTCCTTATTCAAATGATTAGATGTCATAAAGGTCACTGTCTGTGGGCCGAGCACACGCTTGCCATCTAAGCTACCACCATTGAGCAGCATTTGACCAAAACGAATGTAATCACCCGCAGTTGAAAACGCGCAGGAGCCACCGCAATCAAACTTCACACTCTTTGCCAGAATGTCGACCTTCTGTGGCTTGCCATTCATTGGATCAACCGGTAGGGGTTGAGCTAAGCGAGCACGGCTGCTCTCTGGAACGCTAAAGGTGGTATCAGGCATTCCAACTTTGCTCCATACACGTTCACGTAATACGGTATCCAGAGGTTTGCCGGCAATTTTTTCTTCAATCACGCCCAGCACGTCAATACCAAAGCCGTAATCCCACACCGTCCCTGGTTCATACAACAGTGGAGTGCTTGCCAGTTTTTCTACAAACTCCTGCGCGTTATATTGCATTGCTGCGGGAGCGGAGCCTGCGGGATACATTTTATGAACTGGAGTAGCACCGCGGCCACCATACGTTAAGCCATTGGTATGACGCATTAAATCTTGCACGGTAATGGGATTTTTTGCGGGAACTAAGTTGAGCTTTCCTTCTGCATCAAGCTGCCCTACTTTCATTTCTTTAAATTGTGGCAACCAATTTGAAATTGGCGCATTGAGGGGCATCTTGCCTTCTTCATAAAAAGTTAAGGCGCCTACTGAAGCCATCACCTTCGTCATCGAGGCTAAATTGAAGATCGCATCAGTCGTCATTGGTTTGTTATTGGCTTTATCCAAATAACCGTATGACTTATAAATACTGAGCTTGCCATTCTTGGCAACAGCCAAGACCGCACCCGGCATTCGATTGTTGGCGATCTCATCAGCAAAGAATGCATCGATACGCTTTAAGCCTTCTTGAGAAAATCCTTGCCCGGCATTCATAGGTAATGGTGCTTTAGGTGCATCAGCAGCGTAGATGCTTGCGCTAGCCAGTATTCCAACAATAAGGCTGGCGGCCTGTAATTTCTTCATCATGTCTCCGTTGTTTTATTGATCTTTTATTGAGGAATTTCGTCCTTCTACGCATTGAAACAGAGTTTTCAGTGTTTTGCCTTTGGGGATATGCCTATATACCGATATAGATATATAGAAAGCATTTTTAATTCTTTTGAGAAATAACTGACAAATATGACAATAGCCCACCTATGTATAAATACGATGCCATTGACCAGACCCTGATTGACGAGCGGGTTGCCCAATTTCGCGACCAGGTTGCTAGACGCCTCAACGGCACTTTGGCTGAAGAAGAATTTCGCCCCTTACGTTTGCAAAACGGTCTTTATCACCAACGCCATGCTTATATGCTGCGCGTTGCCATTCCCTATGGCTTATTCAGTGCCAAGCAATTACGCATTTTGGCGTTGATTGCTGAAAAATATGATCGTGGCTATGGTCACTTCACCACTCGCCAAAATATCCAATACAACTGGGTTAATTTAGAAGAGACTCCCGATATCTTGGCCCAATTAGCTAAAGTAGAAATGCATGCCATTCAAACTTCAGGCAACTGCATTCGTAATATCACCAGCGATGCATTTGCAGGTGTGGCTGCCGATGAATATGTAGACCCCCGCCCCGTTTGTGAATTACTCCGCCAGTGGTCAACCCTTCATCCTGAGTTTGCTCATCTACCGCGCAAATTCAAGTTTGCCATTAATGGCGCCAAAGAAGATCGCACGGTCTTACTTTGTCACGACGTAGGTATTGAACTTCACAAAAATACCGCCGGAGAATTACTCGCCAATCTGTATGCTGGAGGCGGTATGGGTCGTACGCCTATTTTAGGATCCCTCATTAAACAAGATGTGCCTTGGCAATTACTACCCAGTTATTTGACTGCGCTCTTGCGGGTATATAACCGCTTTGGTCGTCGCGACAATCTCTATAAGGCTCGCATCAAGATCTTGGTCAAAGCCTTAGGGCCTGAAGAATTTGCCCGTCAAGTTGAAGGGGAATGGGCTCATATCGCCAAAGGAGATGACAACTTCACCCAAGCTGAATGGGATCGTGTCGCTAAGCACTTCACAAAACCTGCGTACAAGACATTAAATGCGCTTACTACTAAACAGATCATTGCTGCGGTACCTAGCACTGATCAAGCATCCTTTGCACGCTGGCATGAGCGTAACGTCAGAGCGCACCAAGTGCCAGGATACGCTAGTGTGATTCTTTCTTTGAAGCATCATGGTATTGCTCCAGGCGATGCAACAACGGCGCAAATGAATGCGATTGCGGATTTATCTGATCAATT
>CAILON010000035.1 GCA_903835865.1 uncultured beta proteobacterium | reverse complement strand
TATCGCTCAGAGAGAGCAAAGATCAATCCGGTCACTACAAAAGTTAAATGGATTCCAACCATCCAACCAAGATTTTCTTTATTGGTTGTTTCAATTTCCAAGAAGGCTGCCAAGAGATTAATACCTGATAGAGCAACAATCGAACCAATGAGCTTCAATTTCAATCCAGCAAAATCAACTTCACCCATCCACTTAGGTCGATCAGCGCTATTTTTAGCGGCGCCAATAATGGAAACAAAGTTTTCATAGCCAGAAAAGATAATCAAAATAAGGAGGTTGCCCAACAAGGTCTTATCGACAATCTCCAGGACACCTGTAACAAACTCAGCCTCAGTAGCATCCCAAAAGGTCATCGCGAAATGTAGGAACTCTTTGAAGAACTTGATTGCGACCAGGAACAGGGTTGCCACCAAGATAAGATAGAAGACGGCCAATATCCAGCGACTTCTATAGATTAACTTTTCAATAAATACCTCAAGGTGCCCAGAATGGTCTGGCTTACGCTCTTGGCTATTCACATTTTCAGACATGGTTTTAAACCCCTTTTTTGCAATTCAACAATAATAAAACAGCTTTTCTGACTTCACTAGACCTTTTTCCCTATTAGCAAATGGGTGCGGATTTCACCTAAACCCTTGCATTCCATTAAGCCAGCGTCCTCGAAGTCATAAGTGTCCTTCAGTGCCTCATACGTACTCGGTGATACCTGCACTCGTCCATGTTGCGATGTTGACTCCATCCGACTGGCAGTATTGACTGTATTTCCCCATAAATCATAAGAAAACTTTGTAAACCCAATCACTCCAGCAACTACCGGGCCGGAGTTCATGCCAACCCGCATGTTTAATTCAGCATTATTTTCTTGGTTAAAGTTCTTTAAGTCCTCAAACATGCCCAAACTCATCTCAGCACACAATGCCGCATGATCGGGGCGAGGAATAGGAAGGCCGCCTACTGCCATATAGGCATCGCCAATGGTCTTAATTTTTTCAAGACCTAGAGCTTCTGCCCGCACATCAAATCGCGTAAATAAATCATTCAATAATTTGACCAACTCAGTTGCTGTTGTCTTCGATGACATTTTGGTAAAGCCTACTAAGTCGCTAAATAAAATAGTGACGTCAGGATAGCTACCTGAAATGTTTTTCTCCCCACGCTTTAATCGCTCAGCAATTGGCCTTGGCAGAATGTTAAGCATTAACTTCTCAGTCTTCATTTGCTCAATCTCTAGCAATTGCTTTTCATGATTGAGCATCTCTAAGTGCTTGCGGTCTAAATCACGTAAGCGCTTTTTCTCAAGCGAAGAAAAAATTCGAGCGCGCAATAAGATAGGGTCAAATGGCTTGGGCAGATAATCTTCTGCGCCCATCTCAATGCATTTGATCGTTTTTTCAAACTGATCAGCGCCAGAAATCACAATAATAGGCAAAGCCTTATAGGTATCGTCTGCCTTCAGTTGCCCTAGAACACCCAAACCATCGAGCTCAGGCATCTCCATATCCAAGAGCATCAAGTCAACGGGCTTCGTTCTCACCACCTCAATAGCCTCAAGACCATCAGCCGCCTCCAAAATATTATGAAAGCCTAGGGAGTTCAACTCGCGAATCAATATTTTGCGTAAAGTTCTACTGTCATCAACCACAAGGACAGAAAATGCAGCAAAAACCGGATCAATCTCGATGGCGGCGGGTGCAGGAGGTGTGCTTTGGTTTTCCATGTCAGACCTTAACAAGGGTATTGGGTTTGTAATAAGAAATCTTATCGAGCGCGACTAATTTATACAGATCATTTAAATAAATAGATTCAGCGGCACCCAGAATTAATACACTGTCACTGCCGCTTAATTGTTGCTGCATCTTAGATAGCACTTTATCTTTCACATCCTGTTTGAAATAAATCAGCACATTTCTGAGCATAATCAAGTCAAACTTTGGATAAAACGGCCAATCGCCTACCAAGTTATGGTGAGAAAAATTGACCATTTGACGTATAAGGGGCTTCACTTGATAAGCCCCTTTGTCGATATGCTCAAAATATTTATGCAGGTAATGAGCATCAAGACCACGGTGCGCTTCCATCG
The DNA here is from genome assembly GCA_903835865.1 of uncultured beta proteobacterium. Taxonomy (GTDB): domain Bacteria; phylum Pseudomonadota; class Gammaproteobacteria; order Burkholderiales; family Burkholderiaceae; genus Polynucleobacter. Next base: position 6,904 of record CAILON010000035.1, on the reverse strand, counting down.
AGCTATAGACTCCGGACTTTGCCTTCTCCAAAATTAAGTCAGAGATATCGGTTGCTTGGATATAAATTGTCCAATCATGGAGATGCGAAAAATCTTCTTTCAACATCATTGCTAGGCTATACGCCTCCTGACCTGCGGAACAGGCTGAACTCCAAATGCGTAAAGTTTTATCCTTTTTATGATTTTCAATTAACTCTGGGAGAATTGTTTTTCTCAAAGCCTCAAATACATGCTTATCTCGAAAGAATGAAGTCTCGTTCGTGGTTAGGGCTTCAAATGCTTGCCAATGGAGGGACCCCACTGGACTCTGGGTTAAAACTTTAATTAAGGCATACACATCCGAGTAACCATTTTGTGAAGCAATGGGCATCAAACGTGATTCCAGTAAATATTGTTTGGTGTCATCTAAAGCGATTCCTACCTGCTGCTCTAACATGACGTAAAACTGCGGTAGATATTCTTTAGACATACTATCGACTTGCTGGAACTTTACGGGTTCTGAAAATAATTTCATCGGTGATCTTATCGATTGGCAATACAACATCCGCCAATCCAGCCTGTACTACTGCTCCTGGCATTCCCCAGATCACACTGGTCGCCTCATCCTGCGCAATCACTTGGCCACCTTTTTCTTTAATGATTTGAGTGCCCTTGAGGCCGTCATAGCCCATTCCCGTCAACATCACTGCAAGCAGTCCATTGCCATATACCTCTGCTGCAGTTCTAAATAAAACATCAACCGCCGGTCTGCAAGAGTTCTCTGGGGGTTCGGTATTTAGATGAAGAATGGTTTTGGTACCCGGTCGCGACAATGTCATATGAAATCCGCCCGGCGCAATATAGGCAATCCCTGGTTCAGCAATCTCACCTTCTTCCGCCTCTTTGACCGTAGTCACTCCCGTTGCCGTCAAACGAGCAGCGAGTAATGTCGTGAAATCAGCAGGCATATGCTGAACTATAAAAATAGGTACGCTGATAGGCGCATTAAAGGCACCAAAAACCTGCATCAATGCTTCCGGCCCACCAGTAGATACACCAATACAAACTGCTTCTGCTGGTTTTGCTAAAACACCGGAAGTGGCCTTGCTAATTTTTGATGCAAGAGATGAAACTGGTTTAGCGGATGCTAAAGGCTTAGCGGTGGGCAAAGGTTTTGCGGCAGGAAGAGTAGCTAATTTTGGAGCGCTAGCAGCCTGTCCTTCCCTCTCCCTGCGAGACTTAACGCGTTTAGCTAAACCAATAATCTTTGGAATCAGTTCAGTTTCCAAAACCTTAAATGCATCGTCGATGCCACCAGTAGCATTTACGGGCTTGCCGACATAATCACTTGCGCCAGCTGTGAGCGCCATTACTGCAGCTTGAGCCCCCTTATGAGTAAGAGAGCTAAACATAATGATAGGTAAATATTTATTTTCTTTACGAATTTCACGTAGTGCTGTCAGGCCATCCATCTCTGGCATCTCAATGTCCAAGGTCATGACATCTGGATTACAAGTTTGGATAGCTTCGATCGCCTGCAATCCATTGGCAGCAAAACCCGCAATCTCAATGGAGGGCTCTTTTTGTAGTGCACTAGCAATGATTTTGCGCATTACAGCAGAATCATCAACAATTAAAACGCGTACTTTTTCCACAGCTTCCTAAAAAAGGGTAAGAGACTAGCTTTGAACTAGATCGATGCCGGAGACAATTTTGTGAGTATCTAAAACTAACAACAATTTATCGGCTAATTTGTGTACACCAACAATAAGTTCCCTTGCATTTGGATCAAGGTTGCTAGGTGTTTCTTCAAAAGTCTGTTCAGTGACCTCAGTAAAGTCACCCACTCGATCAACCAATAGTGCAAATAAATGGTCTTGATCTTGAAAGAAGATGCTAAGCGCATCCGTACCAGCAGGTGCTACGGACATATTCAAGCGGGTTCTCATATCAATCGCGGTAACAATATGACCACGTAAATTGAAGAAGCCGGCAACTTCTTTAGGGCCTAAGGGAACAGGGGTCACCTCTTGCCCCATCGTCACCTCAACTCCAACAGCAATCGGAATGCCAAAGAATAAATTGCCTACATAAAAGGTGGCATAGGATCCGGCGCGATTCATTTTATCTCCCGATCCATGGTGATCACATCATTATCAATGTAATTGTCACCAGCTAAACCAGCCTCTTCATGAGGACCAAGGCCAGATAAATTAAGAACGTCTTGAACATTCAAAATACTCATCACTGAATCATTGACGATCACGCTACCCATGATGCCCCTTTGGGGCGGAGATACCATGACAACCTGAGTAGGCACATTCACAATATTGTGGACTTTTTTTACAATGAAGCCGACAGGCTGACCATGATGGTAATGCACGATTACAGGCACGGTTTCATCACCATACAAACTCTTCTGCGTAGCACCTTCTACATAGTGCGCTAAGGAGATGAGCCTCATAATCTTATTGCCATAGAGCATAACTGCCTCATTACCACGACGGTCTATGCGTGATGCGGAGATCATTTCTAGACGATCGACCATTTCCAATGGAATCACCATACGCTCTAAACCAAGCAAATCAAACAACAACATTTGTTGCGATTCGTTATTTGCCCCTAAGGCTGCAGAGATATCCTGCTCAAACTGATTATCAGCAAGCTTAGCAATAATTCCTGAGCGAACAGCAATAGCATTGATATCAAAAATGAGTGCTACACGGCCATCGCCTAAGATCGTGCTACCGCTATATACAGGGGTGCCTTTTAAGAGGGGTCCAACAGACTTGACCACAACCTCCTGCATATAGAGAACTTCATCCACCACTAGACCAAAGCGAATGCCAGCAGCTTGCACAATCACAATATTCAAAGTTTGATCAACCGGTGGCAATACATCGTCCACCTTCAATTCATAATTGAGAAACACCAAAGGAATGAGTTTGTCGCGCAATCGGAAAACTGGAACGCCATAGAAATCTTCCACGCCTGGTACGCCCTCGCGTGGCTCGTAGCGGAGCATTTCTATTACATTTACTTGAGGAATGGCATAGCTATATTGCTTACAACGTACAAATACTGCCGGCATGATCGCCAGCGTCAGCGGAATACTTAAACGTAGACGCGTACCTTGTGCAGAGGTGGCAATATCAACCGTACCACCAATCTCATGAATATTCGTTCGCACCACATCCATGCCAACGCCACGACCAGACAAATTAGTAATTTCAGCCTTGGTGGAGAATCCTGGCAAGTAAATAAAATCAATAATCTCGCGCTCAGTTAACTTAGCGGCACGCTCAGCAGTAACTAAACCTAGTTGGATAGCTTTTTGCCTGACTAATGGAATGTCGATACCTGCGCCATCATCAGCAATCTCAATGACAACCATGCCATTCTCATGAAACGCGCGGAGCTTAACCGTACCTTGCTCAGATTTACCTTTTGCAAGACGTTCAGCAGGCAACTCAATACCGTGGTCAACGCTATTGCGAATAATATGGACTAGCGGATCGCGAATGCCTTCCAATAAAGTACGATCAAGCTCTGTTTCAGCACCAATCTGTACCAACTCTACTTTTTTCCCACAATCTTGAGCAATGTCACGCACTAAGCGAGGAAACTTTGACCAGACCTGACTAATCGGTTGCATACGCGTTTTCATCATGCGCTCTTGCAACTCGAGGGTGACTGTATCAATTCGTCTTACGGTGTTATTAAATGCTAAGTCACCGCTCGTTCTGGCAAACGACAGAAGGCGATTACGGGCCAATACCATTTCACTCACTAAGTTCATGAGCTTATCGAGTAACTCGACGCTGACTTTGACGGGGGCAGCCAACTCTTTAGAGCTTTCGGCCTCATTGACTGCAGCATCAATCGCCACGTCTTTGACTGCCTCTAAAACGTCTTGCTCTAGATCGGCAATATCTGCCTCCAATATCTTTTCAGCGATAGCCTGTGGCGCTGACTCGATCAATACCTCAACTGCGGGGGAAACAGGAGCTGCTGAAGGAGTTGAAACAGTCTTAGTGAGGCCAGTACCACCATCTGTCAAAAACTTGAGATTTTGGATTAATGCTGAGTCATCACCTTCGGGTTCGCGTCGCTGCTTTTGTACGCCGTCCACGATTGCACGCAAACGATCAGATGTCTCCAAGAGAACATCCGTCATTTCTTCATTTAGTGTGAATACGCCATCGCGCAATTTGCTTAAAAGGGATTCGCCCGCATGCGCAACTTTTTCAAGGCGATGAAATGCAAAGAACCCACTGCTACCTTTGAGGGTATGCATTGCCCGAAAGATATTGCCGATGAGTTTCTTATCTTCAGGCGTTTGTTCAAGCTGAACAAAGTCTAAATCGAGCTGGTCGAATATCTCGCCAGCCTCCAGCAGAAACTCATCTAAGATTTGATCGTTATTGTCCATATCTCTATTGGAGAGATTGACCTATGTCTCTATCTTCCGATCTCAGCCTTCAACCTTGAACTTATTCACCATGTTCTGAAGCTCAGAAGCCATTCTGGAGAGATCTTGAGCGGCTTGCTGGCAATTGCTTGCGCCTTCGGTGGTATTTCGAGATACGGTTGATACGGAATCAATATTGCGGGCAATTTCAGTACTGCCTGCTGCAGCTTCAGCCACAGTGCGACCAATTTCGTTAGCAGTAGCAGCCTGCTCTTCCACGGCGCTCGCAATAATGCCTGAGATGTCATTGATCTTATTAATAACACCGGAAATTGCTGTGATGGAATCAATCGCACCCTTAACATCGCGCTGGATATTAGCGATGTTGCCGCTAATTTCCTCAGTAGCGCGAGAAGTTTGTCCGGCCAATTCCTTCACTTCGTTTGCAACAACCGCAAAGCCTTTACCTAATTCCCCAGCACGTGCAGCTTCAATCGTGGCATTCAATGCCAGCAAGTTAGTCTGCTCGGCAATAGAAGATATAACCTTCAGGACGCTGCCAATTTCTTGACTACTGATACCAAGCTTGGTCATCGTGTCGCCAGTAATACGTGCTTCATTCACAGCCTGCGTAGCAACAGCAGATGCTTCAATGGCATTAGAAGAAATCTCCCGAATGCTAACGCTTAACTCTTCAACGCCTGTAGCAACCGTTTGCATATTGCTGCTCACTTGAGTTGCAGCAGAAGAAGCGGAACCTGCTTGCGCATTGGTCTCTTCAGCGTTTGAGCTCATCTGAGTACTCACTACCGATAACTCTTCAGATGCTGCAGACAAGCTAGTTGCATTTTTAGAGATCGCTCTAAAGGCATTGCGAGAAGTTTCGATCAATTGATTCACTTGCTTAGAAATATCCAAGAAGAAACCTTCTTTACCCTCAACCTTCACGGCGGCAGTGAAATCACCGCCAGCTGCAGCAGCAATAATTCCACCAATCTCTTTAGTGGTTTCGCCAGCAATGCGATTATTTTCACGCTCAGCTTCTGCCAACTTGGCAGCATGCTGCAGGCTGACCTGCAACTGTGCAACTGCTTTTGCCATTTGGCCAATTTCATTGGTGTAGTCAGTATTGCGTACTTCAGTATCTAAACGCGCAGCAGCCAGATCGGCTAAGGCATTCTTCAAATTGGTAATTGGGTCATTAATAGACTTATTGACCAAAGTAACAATAATCAAGGACATCACTAACGCAGCAAGAAGTAGGACACCAATCAACCACTTCATATGGTCAGCAGCAGCCCCTGCGGCTTCCATATTTTTTGCAGCACCTTCGATTTTCACTGCAGAAATCTCTTTAATTTCGCCCATTACCTTAGCAAGAGAGTCCTGATACTCTTTTGAGCTAACGATTTTATAAGCTGCAGCTGCGCCACCTTTGTTATCGAGTGCTGCAACGATGGTATCAACTTGTGCATAAAAATCATTAATTATTCCGCCAACTGAGTCGATCTTTGCCTTTAATTCAGGGCGAATAATCGTACCCTTAGTCTTCTCGTAATTCACTAAGAGCTCAGCCTTCACTTTGGTGATAGCTTCCTTACCCTTCTGAACAGCGACCTCATCTCCAAAATTACCAGCAAGAACCATGCGATTAACCGTTCTACCAATCACGTTAATGTCACGGTTCAGTGATCGCAATAATGAAATACCAATTAAATCCTTGTCATACATCTTTTGGGTATTCTCTTGCAGCATATTGAGGCCATTAAAGGCTGTCGCCGAGATAATTACCGCAAATGTCACTACCGATGTAAATCCGATCACTAATTTAGTGCGTAGATTTAATTTGGCAAAAGAATTCATTAAGCTCATGTTGTGTCGTCCAATTGGATTTATTTTTAGGCTGGTTTTAAAAGGGGGCAAAAAGCCAATTCCAGCATGCTTAGATACTAACAAATTTTCAAGGCAATTCACCCCGCTAAGCCCAAAAAATGGGCATTTATGTACTTTTTTCTGTTATTCCAGAATTCTTAGCTAAGCACTAAAAGAAATGCCAGGAATCAACCTGGCATAGAGACAAAGGGGTTTTGAATAAGCCCAGGCTCGGGTTAACCCTTGTTAAAGAAGAAACCCAAAATTTTCCTAGCCAAAGCCTTGATATCCCTCTCAACCTCACCGGGCTCCATGGTTTTATTCAACAGCATTTGATTGGCCGCCTTACGCCTCTCAAGTACCGCCGATATTTCTTCAATCAACTCAGGATGGGTCTCAAAGATCGGGGCAATATCGGCCTTCGTAATTTCCAATAAAGTGGAATTGACCTTAGCGCGGACATTGGCTGATCGTGGCTCCCCAGTAAGCAAGGACATCTCGCCTACACAGTCCCCAGGCCAAATTGTCGCCACTACTACTTGCTCCTCATCTTTCGGTATGGTGACTTCCAGTCCACCTTCAATCAAGATATACATACTGTCTGCGGTATGGCCTTTTTCAATGAGCAATTGATTGGCACGG
>CAILON010000034.1 GCA_903835865.1 uncultured beta proteobacterium | reverse complement strand
TCAGGCCAAGCCAATCCATAAGCTATTGGTGTGCGCATATCAGGCTGGCCCAACTGAGCCATGACAGAACCATCTACATAGCGCACCATGGAATGAACCACGCTCTGTGGATGAATCAATACTTTTATCTTTTCCAGAGGCAATCCAAATAACCAAAAAGCCTCAATCAACTCAAGCCCTTTATTCATCATCGTTGCCGAATCGACCGAAATTTTCCTGCCCATTACCCAATTGGGATGAGCGCATGCCTGGTCCGGAGTAATCGATGCCATTTGATCTAATGGCATATTTCTGAAGGGTCCACCTGAGGCGGTCAACCACAATTCCTCAACACCCAAATCTGGGTTGGGATTTTTAGAGAAATTTGGAGGTAGGCATTGAAAGATGGCGTTATGTTCGCTATCAATTGGAAGAAGCTCACCTCCACCCAGCTTCATAGCCTGCATAAATAGATTACCTGACATCACCAGCGCTTCTTTATTGGCTAGTAGCACCCTTTTGCCAGCCTTAGCAGCAGCCAATGTAGGAAGCAACCCTGCTGCCCCAACAATGGCGGCCATAACGGTATCGCAACCAGAGTCCATGACAGCGGACACCAAGGCTTCGGGACCATACAAAACTTGAGTCTGAATATTTTTCTCAAGAAGCAATGCGCTTAAACGGGCTGCGCTTTGAGCATCACCAATCACCGCGATGGATGGCGTGAACTCCTCGCACTGTGCTGCCAAGAGCTCTACCTGCTTGCTAGCCGTTAAAGCGACAAGCTTAAATCGTTCTGGATATTTACGAATAACGTCTAAGGTATTAACGCCAATCGATCCCGTAGAACCTAGAACAGCAATATGTCTCATTAGTCTTACACCAAGCCTGCTAGTAGTGCTGCAATAGGCATTGTCGGAATTAATGCGTCAACACGATCTAGGACACCACCATGCCCGGGCAATAAATGACTGCTATCTTTCACGCCCGCCATCCGCTTTAACTGGGACTCAAATAAGTCACCAAAAATACTGAATGCCGTTAAGACTGTGACCATCAATAAGGTGGGCACCCATCCAAAGCGAATCGCCCAAGCACCAAAAAGGGTCGACTCAAAAGGGAGGTAAAAAATGCAAAGTAAAGCATAGCCGTAGCAAAGCAACAAACCACCTAGAGCACCTTCGATAGATTTCCCTGGACTAATTTGTGCAGCAAGCTTGCGCTTGCCAAATGCCTTACCAACAAAATACGCACCAATATCAGCAACCCAAACTAAGGCCATGGTGCTCAATAGAAATACGAGGCCAAGTTCGCGCAAAAATACGAGGGCAAACCAAGTCGCTGGTAACAAAATTAAACCCAACACGACATAAAAAGGACGCAGTTTTTGCAAAGAAACATTCATTCCTTTTGCCAAGATAAAGGGGGCCAAGAAAAACCAAAAAATGACTGCCATCAATAGCAAAGCAAATTGCCAGGCAACGTTTTGTATTCCCAAGAGAAATAAAATGATCGCCAAGCAAAAAAAGGCATACAACCATGCTGCGCGAGTAGCTTCAGGACTTAGTAAACGACTCCACTCCCAAGCAGCGGCTAGCAAGGCCACCAAGAAAAAAGCCCCAATATAAATTGCTGGCAATAAAAACAAAATCGGCAATAAGACCGCCAAAAGAACAATGGCGGTAATGACTCGGGTTTTTAACATGGAGTAACTAAAGGAAGGATCAAACTGCGTCGCTCATTGCCTGCGAAGCAAGCTGGGCACTAGTGCGTCCAAAGCGGCGCTCTCGTTGACCATACCAATCAAAAGCTTTGTGTAATTCCGCTTCATCAAAGTCAGGCCAGAGAACATCTGTGAAATACAGTTCAGTATAGGCTAACTGCCATAACAAGAAATTACTAATCCGCTGCTCACCGCCAGTACGAATGAATAAATCAGGCTCTGGTGCATAAGCCATAGAGAGATGCGGTTGCAATAACTCTTCAGTCACTTGCTCTGGCTGCAGATTGGGATTGGCGGCGATACATTGGCGCATTGCCTGCAAAATATCCCAGCGTCCGCCATAGTTTGCAGCAATCGTAAAAGTTAAGCCCTTGCAGCCTGCTGTTTTTTGCTCAGAAAATTCAACCATTTCTTGAATAGCAGAATCAAAGCGGCTTAAGTCTCCAATTAAACGTAAAGAAATATCGTTTTCAGCAAGTCGTGAAACTTCGCCTTTGAGGGACTTCAAAAAGAGCTTCATCAAAAAGCCCACCTCTTCAGGAGGGCGGCGCCAATTTTCAGAGCTAAATGCAAATACGGTTAAGTACTCAACGCCAATACGACGACATTCTTGAACAATCTTGCGGACCGCACCCAAACCTTCAGAATGTCCAGCGACTCGCGGCATTAAGCGCTTACTAGCCCAACGACCATTACCATCCATGATGATGGCAACGTGGCGCGGAATGGCGCTTGCCTCAGGAACAGCTAGGGTTGAACTGGTGTGCTTAGTCATAAAGGATAAAGAATTCAATCGGGTACTTAAACCGTCATGATCTCTTTTTCTTTTTCAGAGACGACCTTATCGACGTCAATCACAGCCTTATCCGTCATCTTCTGAATTTCATCAGTAGCACGACGCTCCTCATCCTCAGAAATTTCTTTATCTTTAGTCAAGCGTTTGAGATGCTCATTCGCATCACGACGTAAATTACGGACGGCAATCTTAGTCTCTTCGCCCTCGTTCTTGACAACTTTTGTCAAATCGCGACGACGCTCTTCAGTCAACGCAGGCATTGGAACGCGAATCACAGTACCTTGTGAGGCAGGATTCAAACCCAAATCAGAATCACGAATCGCCTTTTCAATCGCAGCAACCATCGTCTTTTCAAATGGCTGAACGTTAATAGTGCGGGCATCAGCCAAACCTAGGCTGGCAACCTGACTCAGCGGGGTTGGATTACCGTAATAGTCGACCTGAATGTGCTCCAGAATTCCTGGGTTAGCACGCCCTGAGCGAATTTTTGCTAAATTGTTTTTCAAAGCCTCAAGAGACTTTTGCATCTTTTGATCGGTATTGGTTTTAATTTCTGCTGCAGACATCAAGCCTCCTATTAAACGTGTACTAAAGTGCCTTCTGGTTCACCCTGCACCACACGCATAAGCGCGCCTGGCTTGAGTATTGAAAATACTTTGATTGGTAGCTTACGGTCACGACACAATGCAAACGCAGTAGCATCCATGACTTGTAAATTTTTGATTAGTGCCTCATCAAAGGTAATAGTCTTATATAAAGTGGCGGTCGGGTCTTTAACTGGATCCGCGCTATAGATTCCATCTACCTTAGTTGCCTTGAGCATAATTTCAACGCCCATCTCGGCGCCACGTAAGGCAGCTGCAGTATCGGTAGTGAAAAATGGATTACCTGTACCTGCAGCAAAAATAACAACCTTACCTTCACTCATCGCCCGAATAGCGCGCGGACGAATATAAGGTTCGACTACTTGATCCATACGAAGCGCTGATTGCACTCGAGCTTCGACACCCTTTTGACGGAGTGCGTCTTGTAAGGCCAAAGAATTCATCATGGTTGCTAACATACCCATGTAATCGGCAGTAGCGCGATCCATACCAGCTGCGCCACCTGCAACTCCTCGGAAAATATTGCCGCCGCCAATCACAATGGCTAGCTCCACTCCACTATTGACCACCTGTGCTATTTCAGCAACCATAGCATCGATGGTTGCAGGATTGATGCCAAAGGCATCATCACCCATAAGGGCTTCACCAGATAGTTTTAGGAGGACTCGTTTGTAAGCTGGCATGTTTTTTATTTTCCGTAATTTGCCAAGTAATTTGCTTACTTAGCTTATTGATCTTTAAGCGCTTTTTTATATCTTCGCCAAATTATAAAGGGCTTGGGATAGATCAAAGAAAAGGGCATAGAAACTAAGGTTTCTATGCCCTTTTGGGTAATACGAGCAGCCGGGGGAAGCCCCCAGTGACTAATTAAGCAGTTGCTTTGGAGGCAGCAGCTACCTGAGCGGCAACTTCTGCCGCAAAGTCGTCTTGACGCTTCTCAATGCCTTCGCCTACAACAAACATGGTGAAACCCTTGATTGTTGTATTTGCAGCCTTGAGCATTTGCTCTACAGTTTGCTTGTCGTTTTTAACGAAGGTTTGGTTCAATAAAGAAACCTCTTTGAGGTACTTCTGAATAGAACCTTCAACCATTTTTTCAACGATTTCTGGTGGTTTGCCAGACTCAGCAGCCTTTTGAACTGCAACGCTACGCTCGATCGCAATGGATTCTGCAGGAACATCAGCAATAGACAATGCTACAGGCTTCATGGCAGCAATATGCATGGCTACATCTTTGGCTGCTGTCTCATCACCCTCGAACTCGACCATAACGCCAATACGAGTACCGTGGAGGTAAGAAACCAACTTGCTACTACCAGCAAAACGCTTAAAGCGACGTGGCATGATGTTTTCGCCGATCTTACCGATCAATGCGCTACGAACAGCATCAACAGAGGAATCGCCCATAGGCAGTGCCAATAAGGCAGCAACGTCAGCTGGGTTCTTTTCAGCAACCAACTTCACGCACTCGCTTGTAAATGCCAAGAAGTCATCGTTCTTAGAAACGAAGTCGGTCTCGCAGTTCACTTCCAACAATGCACCAGTAGTGTCATTGATAAATGAAACAACAATACCTTCAGCAGTTACACGAGAAGCAGCCTTACCAGCTTTGCTACCAAGCTTTACACGCAGGATTTCTTCTGCGCGAGCCATATCACCATCAGCCTCAATCAAAGCTTTTTTGCACTCCATCATCGGAGCATCAGTTTTGGCACGTAACTCGCCAACCATTGCAGCGGTAATAGCGCCCATTATTCAGACTTCCCTTCTTCAACAAACTCTTCTTCGCCTTCTTTAACTGCAGCCAATATTTCCTGAACTGAGTTAGCTTTGCCTTCGAGGATTGCATCAGCAATGCCACGGGCATAGAGGGTTACTGCCTTGCTGGAGTCATCGTTACCAGGGATGATGTAATCAACACCTTCTGGCGAATGGTTAGTATCCACAACAGCGATCACTGGAATACCTAATTTGTTAGCTTCAGTAATAGCAATCTTATGATAGCCAACGTCCACAACAAAAATAGCATCAGGAACGCCGTTCAAATCTTTGATACCACCGAGCGCTTTTTGCAATTTGTCGAGATCACGGTCATTACCTAAAGCTTCTTTCTTAGAAAGCTTTTCCCAGTCGCCAGCTTCTTTAGCAACTGCCATGTCCTTCAAACGCTTGAGGGAACCTTTAACGGTTTTGAAGTTAGTGAGTGTGCCACCCAACCAACGGCTGTCGATATAAGGCATACCAGCGCGTGTTGCTTCTTCAGCAATAATCTCGCGTGATTGACGTTTAGTACCAACAAATAAAATCGTGCCACGATTAGCAGCAATTTGTTTTGCAAATTTCAGAGAATCCTGAAACATTGGCAATGTTTTTTCCAAATTGATGATGTGAATTTTGTTGCGATGGCCGAAAATATAAGGGGCCATTCTTGGGGACCAGAAACGGGTTTGGTGACCAAAATG
>CAILON010000033.1 GCA_903835865.1 uncultured beta proteobacterium | reverse complement strand
TGTTGGTGGAGATAAATTTGATGAAGCGATCACCAATTACATTCGTCGTAACTACGGCATGTTGATTGGCGAACAAACTGCTGAGTTAATCAAGAAGACGATTGGTTCTGCATTCCCTGGTGCTGAAGTGCGCGAGATGGAAGTAAAAGGTCGCAACCTTTCTGAAGGTATTCCACGTAGCTTTACCGTAACCAGCAATGAAATTCTAGAAGCCTTGACTGATCCACTCAATCAAATTGTTACTGCAGTAAAAGCAGCTCTCGAACAAATCCCGCCAGAGTTGGCATCCGATATTGCTGAGCGCGGCATGATGCTCACAGGCGGCGGCGCCTTATTGCGCGACCTTGACCGCCTTTTACTAGAAGAAACTGGTTTGCCAATTCATGTGGCAGAAGATCCATTAACTTGCGTCGCTCGTGGTTGCGGCATTGCGCTTGAGCGCATGGATAAGTTAGGCGGAGTGTTCTCGCACGAGTAAGCGACATACACGTCGATCAGGGCATTGCAACATAGCGCTCCACCACTTTTCAGACAGGGCATTCCCGCCTTACTTAAACTGATTGTCTGTCTGTCGATCAGCATTGCTCTAATGCTGATCGATTTTCGTTTCAAAGCACTCGACCCCATTCGCAACAACGTCAACTGGATCTTGCGTCCACTTGAGTATGTCATGATGATGCCGCGCAATATTTATGAGTTGAGCTCAGAATATTTCACAACGCGCGGCACGCTTGATAAAGAAAATCAAACTTTAAAAGTGCGTCAAGCTGAACTCTCCTTACTTGCAAACCAATCTGAGTTCTTGATGGTGGAAAACCAAAATTTACGTGAACTCATGTCACTGCAAAAGCAGGTGCCATTCAAAACACTGCCAGTAGAAATTCTATTTAATCCCACTAATCCCATCTCTCAGCGCATCGTAATTAATCGCGGTAGCGAGAACGGCCTTAAGCTGGGCAACCCGATCGCAAATGACGCTGGCATTCTGGGTCAAGTGGTTCGTATTTATGATCATTCAGCTGAAGTGTCCTTGCTAGAAGATCGTGACTTCGCAGTACCCGTCCAAGTTGCCCGTAATGGCCTGCGGGCAGCAGTATTTGGTGCTGGGCGTGGTAATCCCCTGGAACTGCGCTATTTACCGGTTGCAAGCGACTTAGAGGTCGGGGATATCTTGCTAACCTCTGGAATCGATGGGGTTTATCCCCCAGGTTTTGCCGTAGCCGTCATCAGCAAAATTGAGCGCAACCTGGATAAAAACTCCTCGAATGTATTTTGTGCCCCTATAGCGCCGGTCAATCGCTATCGTCAGGCCTTGGCATTTTTATATGATCCGAAATTTGATGCTAAGGCGCCAAGTGAAGCCAATAAGTCAGGCGCACCTTTGACCAATACTCCTGGCCGTCGCCAAACTCGTGCTCGAGGAATGCAATGATCGATTTTGAGAGCGGCTATATTCTGCGTCCGGTTAATCCGGTCTTTATTTACTTCAGCCTGTTTTGCGCCTTACTTCTCAACCTACTTCCGATTGGAAATTATGGTTGGGTGCCTGATTGGTTGATTTTATGCATCGTCTTTTGGAATATCCATCAACATCGCTACGTCAACGTCTTCACCGCATTCATCTTGGGTCTCATGATGGATGTGCACAATTCAGACCTGCTTGGGCTTCATGCTTTTTGTTATGCGCTAGTCGCCTATATTGCCGTTTCCTGGCATCGAAGAATCGTTGCGCTAACAGTACCATCGCAAGCGCTTCATCTACTGCCCATCTTTTTATTGGTCTCTTTATTTCCGGTATTAGTGCACTGGCTACTCAGTGGATCCCTTTACTGGTGGGGCTTAACAGGCGCTATTCAAGCAATCATTGAGGCGCTACTGTGGCCTATTGCCACGCGCATATTGCTGGCTCCACAACGGCGCCCAACAGATGTTGATCACAATCGCCCACTCTAAGAAGCGGTATGGTTTCTTTTAAAAAGCCTAACCTCAATACGTTTCAAGAGCGCATCCATATTGCGACTCTATTCGTGACGATTTGCTTTTTGCTTTTAGTTACTCGCTTAGCGTGGTTACAACTTGTCAGTCACAGCAAATATCATCTACTAGCAGAGAGCAATCGAATCGCCCTAGTTCCTGCTCCGGCAAATCGCGGCCTCATCATTGATCGCAATGGCATTGTGATCGGCAGAAATTATTCAGCCCTTACCTTGGATGTGAATGCCGAAGAGGTAAAAGGTAACGTCGATCAGTTGATTGATGACCTGTCGCAAATCGTCCTCATTTCTCCAAGAGACCGTCGTAATTTCAAGCGATCCTTAGAAGATTCCCGCAATATGGGCACATTTCCCCTGCGATCCATGCTTACTGAGGCAGAAACAGCACGGTTTATGGCTAATCGCTACCGCTTTCCAGGGGTGGAAATCCGCGCTAGGAGCTTTAGGGAGTATCCCTACAACGAGCTAGCCTCTCATCTTGTTGGCTATATCGGCCGCGTTTCTCAGCGAGATAAGGACCGTATGCACGCTGAAATTGAGGGTGCAAAAACTGATGATCCCGATGCCTTGCAGGCCTCCTTTCTGCCCGGTATTCAATACGTAGGGAAAATTGGTTTAGAGCAAAGTTATGAAACCGTCTTGCGTGGCGTGCCAGGATACGATCAAGTAGAAATCACTGCCGGCGGAAAACCCGTGCGGACTTTGGCGAGCTCACCATCAGTACCGGGCAAGAATGTAGTGCTCTCAGTAGATATCAAATTGCAATATTTGGTTGAGCAGCTTTATGGTAATTTTCGTGGTGCATTCGTAGCGATTGAACCTGAAACAGGTGATGTATTGGCATTTGTTTCTAAGCCGAATTTCAATCCAAATGATTTCGTAGAGGGAATCGATTCTGTCACTTGGAAAGAGTTAAATGACTCTCCACAAAAACCTTTATACAACCGCCCCCTCAAAGGCATCTACCCACCAGGTTCAACCTATAAGCCATTCATGGCATTAGCCGCTTTAGAAAATAAAAAACGCACACCTTCACAAACAATTTCTGATCCGGGCTACTTTGATTTTGGCAATCACACTTTCCGTGATGATAAAAAAGGAGGCCATGGTGTAGTGGACATGCAAAAGTCCATTGTTGAATCCTGCGATACCTACTACTACATGTTAGCCAGAGACATGGGCGTGAATATGATGCATGACTTCATGAAGCCACTTGGTTTTGGACAAATTACAGGCATTGATTTGCAGGGTGAATCTAGAGGTGTGCTGCCTTCAACCGAGTGGAAGAAAAACACATTCAAAAAACCAGAGCAACAAAAATGGTATGAAGGTGAGACCATTTCTCTTGGCATAGGCCAAGGCTATAACTCCTTTACCATTTTGCAACTAGCTCATGCGATGGCAAACGTTGCTAACAATGGCATCGTGATGAAGCCGCACTTGGTCAAGGCAGTTGAAGATCCATTTACACGTAAAAGATCTCTGACCACCCCCAAAGAAAGCTATCGCATTGACCTCAAGCAAGAAAATATTGAGGTCATTAAAAAAGCAATGGTTGAGGTAAATAACACGGGCACCTCGGCCACCGTATTTAAAGGTACTGGTTATCTAGTTGGTGGAAAGACGGGAACAGCCCAAGTCTTTAGTTTGAATTCAAAAGAATATAAACATAGTTCAACTACAGAGTATCTGCGAGATCACGCTTTATATATTGCATTTGCACCCGCAGAAAAACCCACTATTGTTATTGCGATGGTTGTTGAGAATGCTGGCTTTGGTGCTCAATACGCCGCACCAATTGCTCGCAAAGCTTTGGATTTTTATATTGAAGGTAAGTGGCCCAAGGAGGTTCCTGAATGGAAAAGAGCTCCATAAAAAAATTCCAGACTATTTTTTATGGTTTATTTTCTGGGCTTGATCGCCAGCTAGGCCTTATTCTGCTTAGCTTAGCGGCTGTTGGCTTTTTTACTTTTTTATCCTCGAGTCAAAATACTCCTGTTCAAATTGCAGATGAGATACGCAACCTGGCGCTTTCATTTGCTGTGATGTGGATAGTCTCTCGCATTCCACCAAAGTGGCTTGAGATGGGTGCAGTATGGATCTATGGCGTTGGAGTTGCTCTGCTCATTGCTGTTGCTGTATTTGGATTAATTAAAAAAGGTGCACGTCGCTGGCTTAATCTTGGCATCGTTATTCAGCCTTCAGAGATAATGAAAATTGCAATGCCTTTGATGCTGGCGTGGTACTTTCAAAAGCGTGAAGGCCTTCAAAAAACTTGGGACTACGCTATTGCTGCAATCATTCTCGCTATTCCTGTTTTCTTAATTGCCCGCCAACCAGATTTAGGGACTGCTTTACTGGTTTTTGCTGCCGGACTATACGTCATCATCTTGGCAGGCCTGCCGTGGAAATGGATTTTGCCTTTCGTTGGCTTAGGTGTGATTGGTATTCTCCTCATCATTATTTTTGGCAGCACCATCTGCGCACAAGATGTCATATGGCCTTTGGTGCACAACTATCAGAAGCATCGAATTTGTACTTTGCTTGACCCAAGCAGCGATCCTCTTGGAAAAGGATTTCATACTATTCAGTCCATGATTGCCATTGGCTCGGGCGGCTTTTTTGGTAAGGGCTGGTTTCAAGGCACACAAGCACATTTAGAATTTATTCCAGAAAAGCACACGGACTTTGTATTTGCTGTCTTCTCGGAAGAGTTTGGTTTTATTGGCAACCTTATTTTGTTAGCGCTATTTTTTGCCTTGATTAAAAGAGGCCTGGCTATCTCTGCAAGTGCTCCCAATTTATTTACGCGATTATTAGGCGCCTCCGTTACCCTTATCTTTTTTACTTATGCCTTTGTCAACATTGGCATGGTGAGCGGCTTACTGCCAGTGGTTGGCGTCCCCCTACCCTTTATTAGCTATGGCGGCACTGCATTAGTAACCTTGGGATTTGGCGCAGGCATC
>CAILON010000032.1 GCA_903835865.1 uncultured beta proteobacterium | reverse complement strand
TCAACATTCTTAGCCCAATGCTCCCAACTACCGTGTCCGCCATGTAAGAGAACCAATGGCAAGCGATTTGATATGGGATTACCGAATTCGTGCCAAGCCACAAACCCATCCTGATAAGGAATGCGCTGGGTTTTATTGGCTAGTGCCTGAGTCATTTCAATCAATTCGATATTGTTTAATTTAGAACAGCTATACCATCGGCTGCCTTAACCCCTTGTCCTTGAGCGAATACAAAGATGGGATTAATCTCGCACTCAATGAGGCGTTCGCCTAAGGCGGCAACCATTTCTGAAAATTGCACGATCGCCTTGACAAGAGCATTGACGTCACACTGCGCCCTGCCACGATAGCCATTTAATAAGGGCCAAGTTTTCAGCTCTTGCATCATTTCTAAAACTTCTTCTTTGCTCAACGCTTTACCTGGAGAAATCAAACGCATACTCGTGTCTTTAAAGAGTTCCGCTGTAACGCCTCCCATGCCGACCAAAATGGCTGTCCCTAATGGATCTTGATGCATGCCCACCATGAACTCTAATCCACCAGTAGCCATTTCTTGCACCAAGAACTCTTTAATGGTTTCGCCTGATTTTATCTTTACCTCTGCAGCCATCTCATTGAGCCGGCTTGAAATGTCGGCAATGGGCACATTCAGCGCCACTCCACCAACTTCAGTCTTATGGGTAATCTCATTAGACAAAATCTTCAGGACACACTTATCGCCAAGATCTTTCAGCACCTCTAAATTTGGATTGGCAGCATCCACCACTACCTCGCGCACTCCTGGAATACCAAAAGCGGAGAAAAGATTCTTTGCTTGATACTCATTTAATGAACCATGCAAAGAGGCAATATCAAGACCATCTGGAATAGATGCTACAGAGCCTGTTTCGGCAATGCCACCACGCAAGCCACTAGCATGCAACATACTCGACAAAGCTACGCTGCAACTTTCAGGTTGAGAGAAGGCTGGTACGCCAAGCTTAGTCATTAAAGCGCCTGCAATTGGCGCATGAGGACTGACATAAGCAATGACAGGTTTGTCGCTTGACTGCATACAGTCACGTACAGCACCAGCCATTAAATCTGGCATTGAAAGACTAGAGGAGCCCAAAATCAAAATTAATGCGTCATAGCTAGGACTATCCAACAAGGCACCAATTGCACCGCGCAATAAATCCGGCTGTAATCCTGCTAAGGTGACATCAATGGGATTGCGATCCAATACAGCCTGATCTCCTGGCTGCAAAGCGCGCAGGCGCTCAGCAGTTTTTTCATCCGGAGCAGGCGTTTCAAATCCCCACTCACCCAAGCTATCTGCAACTAAGGTCCCAGCACCGCCAGTTGAAGTCAGAATGGCAACCCGCTTACCTTTTAAAACTCTACCTGAGGATAGTGCTGCCGGAATATCTAAGAAATCCGAAAATTTATTCGCGCGAATAATGCCGGTTTGCTTAAATAAAGCGTCATACATTTTATCGCTACCCGCTAAAGCGCCTGTATGAGAAACCGCAGCTTTAATACCTGCTTCAGATTTGCCAACTTTGTAAACCACAATCGGCTTACCAGCTTGTCTTGCCCTTAATGCGGCAGCACGAAATCTTTCGGGATGACGAATACTTTCTAGATAAAGAACAATTACTTTAGTACTTGGGTCATCTGTTAAATAATCAACAAAATCAGCCATGCCCAAATCAGCTTCATTACTAGTGGAAACCAATTTAGAAAGTCCTAAGCCAGAGGCTGCAGCACGCGATAGCAATGAACCCAAAATACCGCCACTCTGAGAAACGACACTCACTCCGCCCTTTGGAAACTCATCCATCTCCAAAGCACTGCTTGGTGACAAAGGGATATCGTCAGTGACGTTGACCATGCCAATCGTATTGGGTCCTAAAATTCGCATTGCTCCTGCGGCAGCAATTAACTCCTCTTGCTTCTTGAGGCCCTCCGGTCCATGCTCCGCAAATCCGCTAGTCAGCACAATGGCTGCTGGTGTGCCTAGCTGAGATAACTCTTGCACTGCGCTAAGCGCCTTGTCAGTCCCCACCATAATGATGGCAACATCCGGCGTCTCAGGCAAAGAGCCAATGTCGGGATAGCACTTTAAGCCGGCAATCTCTTCCGCCCTTGGATTGACGGGATAAATTTTTCCTTTGAAGTGATGCTTTTGTAAGTAGGCTATCGGCCTACCAGCAGTTTTCTTAGGGTCCGTTGAAGCACCAATTACCGCAATACTGCGTGGCTCCATTAATTTCAAAATTGCATTACCCATCTTTCAGCCTTATTTATTTTTTGCAGCAGCAGCTTTTTCAAGAAAGGCCATGACAGATTCGCGATGCTCAGTACTGGTATAGCAAATGCCCTGCGCCTGACTGCCTTGAGCAAATATTTGCGCTGCAGTCGTTTCAAATGTTTGATTCAGTATGTTTTTACCTAAGGCAAGCGCAGTAGCAGAGCCTTTGCTCAGTTCCTGAGCCCAAGCTTGCGCGTCAGATACCAAAGAATCTGCCTTGCTAATGCGATCAACAATACCAATCTGAGCAGCCTCTTCTAGATCAACTTTTCTGCCGCTAAATATCAAATCTTTGGCCTTCACTAAGCCCACGCGTCTAGGTAGGAAATACATTCCCCCACCATCAGGAATAATGCCGCGATTGATATAAGACCAGGTAAAGCTTGCCCCCTCTGAGGCCACGATGAAATCGCAAGCCAATGCAGTATCTGCCCCCAAACCAGACGCAGGTCCGTTCACGGCCGCTATCGTAGGTTTTGGCATCGTGTGCAATAGCGAGACTGCTCGATGCACGCCTTGTTGACGATGCCAACCATTAAAGGCTACCTCACCGGTTGGCGCTTGCATGCGCTTTTCCATGCCAGCAATGTCGCCACCAGCACAAAATCCTTTGCCATTACCAGTTAAGACCAGTGCACGAATCGCTTTATCTGCTGCAACCATCTCTAAGGCTTCGATAAATTCTGAGCGCATAGCATCACTCATCGCATTACGTTTTTCCGGACGATTTAAACGTAGTGTCGCAATATTATTTTCTACACTGAATTCAATCAATTGAAAAGTCATCTTATTTCCTTACTGAGTATTTTTAATCTGGGCTGATATTGGCATCTTTAATTACAGCTTTCCAACGCAACTCTTCTGCTTTCACAAACTTGGCGAACTCCTCTGGTGTGCCCGCCTTAATCATGAGGCCCTCACTCTCAACGCGCGCCTTAAATGCCGAAGTTTGGGTTCCCTTCTTGATGGATGCATTCAGCCTATTAATCACAGCTGGTGGAGTGCCGGCAGGTGCAAAATAGCCATACCAGCTACCAGCTGAGTAGCCTGGGACGCCGCTTTCCGCAACGGTTGGTAGTTTTGCCAATAGAGGTGTTGACGAGCGTGTTGGCGATGTAACTGCAAGCGCACGCAATTTACCTGACTCCACTAAGCTTCCAACAGCAGATGCAGTGGCAAACATCACATCCACTTGGCCGCCAATCACATCTGTTAATGCTGGTCCGGCACCTTTGTATGGAATGTGTGTCAGCTTGGTACCGGCTATCGAATTAAATAGTTCGCCAGCCAGATGTGCGGAAGTGCCGCCGCCCTGAGATGCATAGGAAAGTTTTCCGGGGTTCGCTTTTGCTGCAGCCAAAAATTCTTGAAATGTTTTGTATGGACTGTCTGCCGAAACAACCACAACATTTGGAGAGATGCCCACCAAAATCACTGGAGCAAAATCTTTGTCTTGTGAGTAGGGTAGCTTTGCTTTTAGACTGGGATTAACGGCATGAGCCAAGGTAGCAACTACTAAGGTATATCCGTCTGCAGGACTTTTAGCCAATGCATCAGTTCCAATGATGGTACTGCCGCCTGGTTTGTTATCTATGACAATAGCTTGCTTTAAGTCCTCAGACATCGGCACACTCAA
Organism: uncultured beta proteobacterium; assembly: GCA_903835865.1. Lineage (GTDB taxonomy): Bacteria > Pseudomonadota > Gammaproteobacteria > Burkholderiales > Burkholderiaceae > Polynucleobacter. The sequence continues at coordinate 4,834 of CAILON010000032.1, read as the reverse complement.
TGTTCTAGCAACCAAGTCTGTTCCACCACCTGGAGCAAATGGGACGATCACCTTGATGGGGCGATCAGGATATGCCGCAAACGCAGGAGAAAAGCCCACAAAGGCAAAAATCAGAGCCATAAGTCGACATAAGATGCTCAAAGAATTCAATCCAATCTCCTGCTTTTTTATTTTTAATGAGGTGTAAAAGAGTATGCGACAACTAGCAGTAAAAATTATGGTTTAATTCCATCTAGTGGAATTAATAAAACCCAGCTCCAAAACCAATCGCTCCCTGATCAGGGGGATGGAGATCCTGCGTTGCTTTAAGCCAGGAACGGGTTTGCTGGGGAATAGTGAGATAGCTGAGCGGACAGGTTTGCCCCCTTCCACCATTAGCCGCTTAACTCAGACCCTAGTGCTTTCTGGTTTTTTAGAACACGATCCAAGTCGCCAAGCCTATCGCTTAGCCCCCACTGTCCTGTGTTTAAGTCACGCATTCAAGACGGGATCTGCTGAGATCAAGCTAGCAGAACCCTTAATGCGCAAAGCTTCGGAAAAATTAAAGCTCAATGTTGGCCTTGCCGTGGCAGATCGACTAGAAATGGTCTATCTTGAATCTATCCGTTATACAAAGAATATTGCCTTGAGAGCCGTAGCAGCAGGTCAAAGGGTGCCAATCGAACGAACTTCTTTAGGCAGAGCATGGATTGCAAAATTAGACCCCAATAGCAGATCACATATTCTGCTGGAATTAAAAAAACAAAAAATCAAAAATTGGGCTCAAATAGAGCAAGAGATTCATGAGGCAATAGAATCTATGTCAGAGAAGGGGTATTGTGTTGCTCATTGGCTTCCTGAAATTTCAGCGATCTCTACCTCTGTTCAGCTACTCAATGGAAGCTACGCTTCAATCAATTTAAGTACACCAGCAGAAAGTAAATTGGTTGATCACATAGAAAACTATAGCCCTACACTTTTTGAATTAAAAGATAAGATTGAATTCGAACTCAACAAACTGAAACTAAATTAATCAATATGAACACTGTATATATCTGCGATGCAATAAGAACTCCCATTGGCCGTTACGGCGGGTCATTATCCGGTGTGCGCGCCGATGATTTGGGGGCTGTTCCAATCAAAGCATTGGTGCAAAGAAACCCCCAGGTGAAATGGGATGAAGTGGATGAAGTTATTTATGGCTGCGCCAATCAAGCGGGAGAGGACAATCGCAATGTCGCCCGGATGAGCGCCTTGTTAGCCGGCCTCTCACCTCAGATTCCGGGTGCAACGATTAACCGTTTATGCGGCTCTGGAATGGATGCAGTCGGGACTGCTGCAAGGGCAATTGCCGCTGGTGAGATTGGGTTAGCGATTGCTGGAGGTGTGGAAAGCATGAGTCGCGCGCCTTATGTTATGGGTAAAGCAGATACGGCATTTTCAAGAAGTCACTCTCTTCAAGACACCACCATTGGTTGGCGCTTTATCAATCCACTCATGAAGAGTGCCCATGGTGTTGATTCCATGCCTGAAACTGCTGAGAATGTTGCCGATGATTACAAAATCAATCGAGTCGACCAGGATCAAATGGCTTTGAGAAGTCAAAATAAAGCGGCAGCGTCACAAGCAAGCGGTCGTCTTGCAAAAGAAATTACGCCAGTAATCATTCCCCAGAAAAAAGGGGATCCTATTGTTGTTTCTCAAGATGAGCATCCACGCGCCACCACCATGGATGCCCTTAGCAAACTCAAGCCCATTGTTCGCCCTGATGGCACAGTCACAGCAGGCAATGCATCTGGTGTCAATGATGGTGCATGCGCTCTATTACTTGCTAGCGAAGATGCTGTTAAGAAGTATGGACTTAAACCAAGAGCCAAGATTATTGGCATGGCAACTGCTGGAGTGCCTCCCCGCATTATGGGTATTGGTCCTGCACCAGCTTCCAAAAAATTACTAAAGCGCTTAGGGATGACCATCGATCAAATTGACGTCATTGAACTAAATGAAGCTTTTGCAGCACAAGGCCTAGCTACTCTTCGTGAATTAGGTGTAGCTGATGATGATGCCCGTGTAAATCCAAACGGTGGCGCAATTGCATTGGGACATCCCTTGGGCATGAGTGGTGCACGCCTCATCACAACAGCCTTAGTCGAGTTAGAGGAAAAACAAAAACGTTTTGCGCTTTGCACTATGTGCATCGGCGTAGGACAGGGTATTGCCATGGTGATAGAACGCGTTTAAGCAGAATTAGTTATGAAGCCATTGCCTATCCAACCCTTAATATCTGAAGGATGGCTCGCACCTTTAAGGCATACAGTTTTTCGCACTCTATGGTCGGTTTGGTTAACAGCCAATATTTGTATGTGGATGAACGATGTGGCCGCAGCATGGACCATGACTTCATTAACCACTTCAGCAACTTTGATCGCGTTAGTTCAAACCGCATCGAGCTTGCCCGTCTTGCTGCTTGGCGTTCCTAGTGGTGCTCTGGCAGATATTATCAACCGCAAGCACTACTTTGTATTTGCGCAAATTTGGTTAGCCATCAATGCAACAGCGCTGATGCTATCTTTAGTATTTGGAGTATTAAGCCCTAACCTATTACTCTTTCTGACATTCACCAATGGAATTGGTTTAGCAATGCGATGGCCAATCTTTGCTGCAATCGTTCCTGAAATTGTTCCGCGAGAGTCACTCTCTTCCGCATTAGCACTTAATGCCATTGCGATGAATACCTCTAGGATTGTTGGCCCCTTAACTGCTGGTGCCATTATTGCCGCCGCTGGCAGCACCTATGTATTTGCATTGAATATGGTTTTATCTCTCATCACCACTGTGGTGGTGATGCGTTGGAAATATCAAAACTATGTCAGTACTTTGCCTGGTGAGCGCTTTGTAGGAGCCATGCGAGTAGGCATGCAATACGCATGGCAGTCTAATCGGATGCGCACGATTATTGGTCGTGCTTTTTTATTCTTCTTCCAGTCCACTGGCCTAATTGCACTATTACCAGTAATAGCCAAAACACACTTTCAAGGGGGCGCTCATACCTTCACCCTCTTACTTGCATCTCTTGGCCTGGGGGCAATCATCGCGGGCTCGCAACTGCCACGCTTGAGAAAATATTTCAAACCAAGCGACCTCATTACCTATGGCTTAATCACCCTAACAATTGCCTCTACTGGAGTAGTACTTGCTCCAGACTTATGGCTTGGATCACTGCTAATGATGGTATGTGGTGTTGCATGGATTGGTGTTGCCAATTCTTTAACCACCTCAGCCCAACTAACTCTACCTGGTTGGGTAAGAGCCAGAGGAATGTCCATTTATCAAATGGGCCTGATGGGGGGAAGTGCATTAGGCGCAGCTGTATGGGGAAAGCTGGCTGATGAATATGGAGTAGTAACCAGCGTTGTGCTCAGCTCTGTTTTTGGATTTGTTGCATTATTTCTGATTCGCAAGCATCGCATTGACAAACATCCCCTAGAAGATTTCACGCCCGTTTGTCCCATTGAGCGCCCTCATCCCGTAGCCAATATTGATTTGCAGGCGGGCCCTGTCATGATCTCGATTGCCTATCAAATCCTCCCTGAGAAAGCTGAGGAATTTAAAAAGCTCATGGCCAAAGCTAGAAAATCGCGCTTAAGACAAGGTGCTCTTTCATGGAGTCTTTTTGAGGATGCTGAACAGCCTGGGAAGTTTGTGGAAGACTTTGTATTTGAAACATGGGCCGACTACTTAAGAAGATTTGATCGATTCACGGCTGAAGACTTGAAGATGCAAGAAGAGCGCCACCATTATCATATTGATGAACACCCCCCGAAAATTACTAGACGAGTTGCATCTGCAATCAAGGATTAATCTAATTTAATCCCAGCAGCCTTGACTGCAGAATTCCACTCCTGCTGCTCGGCCCGAATATATTTCATGACTGCTACAGGGTCTCCATACATAGGTGAACTCGCTTCATCTTGAAGCTTGCTTATTAATGCTGGATTTTTGAGTGACTTTTGTACAGCTTCATTGATTTTTTTAATCACATCTGAAGGTGTGCCCGCCGGAGCGACAACGATTTTCCAATCAGTAGCCTCAAATCCTTTATAGCCCTCTTCGCTCACCGTTGGCACTTTAGAGAGTATTGCAATTCGATTGGCTGACGTTACAGCCAAGGCTCGCAACTTGCCCCCAGCAATCATTCCCAATACTGACTGAGGCGTCGCAAACATAAAGTCAGTTTGTCCGCCAATGAGATCGGTAATGGCAGGTGAAGCTCCTTTATAAGGGATATAGGAAACGATATAGCCCGCTTTATTTGCTAACATCTCACCACCAATATGCCCTACTGTTCCAGCCCCCGCAGTTGCCTGCTTATAAAAATCAGGTTTAGCTTTTGCTGCTTTAATTAAATCTCCCAAAGACCTCCATGGAGAATTTGGTGTTACCACCAGCACCATAGGCACCTCAGCTACAAATGCCACCGGGACAAGATCATTTACCGCATCAAATGGCATCTTAGACATTAATGCGGGATTGATTGCCAGATTGGAGGTTTGACCCATGCCTAGGGTATAGCCGTCAGGCTTTGCTTTTGCTACTAAGTCCATGCCAATATTGCCGCCCGCACCAGGCTTGTTATCTACTAAGATCGTCCACTTCAAATCTGTAGATATTTTTTCTGCAATCATGCGAGCGACCGTGTCAGTGCCGCCGCCAGGCGTATACGGAATAATCAGTTTGATGGGTTTGTCGGGATAACTCTGGGCATTAACTATGCAGATGGAATACACATTAAAGACAATTAAACCTAAAAATACTCTTATTAACATTGATTTCCTTAGATAGAAGCAATCAACAC
>CAILON010000031.1 GCA_903835865.1 uncultured beta proteobacterium | reverse complement strand
CTTAAGGTTTTTTAACGCGCTCACTCCAGAGCTGCCACGGTCTTCCAATAGTCTTTTCAATGGTTTCTTGAGCGTTCACTGTCTCACCAACGGTCAAGTACTGTACCTTCCCCATCTTCATTGCCTCAGACTGAATGCTGGCATTTTGAATAGCGTAAATCGCCCTAAATACCGCCTTCTTGATCGAGTCAGCTCCTGCTGCATAACCATGTCCTCGCATTAGTACAAAGTATTGAATGCCCATTGTTTTTGACAGAGCGTCCCCCAACTCAGGGCTACTCACAAACATATCGGTATCAGGACTTGGTTTAGCAAAGTTCCGAATTTCAAAGATTGGAGCGCCTGCACCCAAAAAGGAACTCATGTGATAAACGGGCTTTAGCGTAGTGCCAGTTAATCCATAGGGCAGAATGGGCGCAGCATGTCCGTGTATTACTGAATTTATATCAGGGCGATTGCGCAACACACTACTGTGAATAAAACGCTCCCCATAAGCCACTCGAGTGTCACCATTCAATGCTTTGCCATTCATATCAAATTCCATGATGTCCTCAACCTTAACAACGGAAGGGGCAACACTTCTAGCCAAGAAGAATGTATTTGGGTTAATGGGATTACGGACGCTGATATGTCCATAACCATCCACCGCATTTTGGTCGTACAAAATATGATTGGCCACTACCAGATCTTCAACTGCTGTTTTGACGGCAGGATTTTGCTCCATCTGCTCCTGAACGCTTGCCGCATTTGAAGTTGTGGCTAGCGATACCGTAAGCAAAAAAATGGCTGCGCTAAAAAATAGGGTTTTTTCCATCATTCGACCTTACCAATTTTTTTCACAATCTCACCCATCTGCGCAGACTCTTTGTCCCAAAAGACTTTGAACTCTGGTGCATCAAGATACTGAATCGGGCTACCCGCCCCATTAATGACTGCTCGTACACGCTCATCATTGGCTGCTTGTTTAGCGGCATCACGCAACTTGTTCGTAATGCCATCAGGCGTAGCGGTGGGAATAAAGAGACCCGCCCATTGTGAGAACTCTACTTTGACGCCCATTTCTTTGAAGCTTGGGACATCGGGCATACTCGCCAACCTTCCGTCACCCCAGTGGGCCAAGGCGCGAACTTTTCCCGCCTTGATTTGCTGCACGATAGAAGAAGGACCAGTAGCAATCGCATCCACTTGACCGCCCAATAGACCCACAATTGCAGGCCCAGCTCCGGTATAGGGAATATGAACCATGTAAAACTTCTCAGACGACTTCAGCATCTCCATTGGCACATGCATCGTGCCGTAATTGCCTGAAGATCCAAAATTATATTTACCAGGATTAGCGCGCATCTCTGCTACAAAAGATTTGTAATCTTTCCAAGGGCTATCAGCCCTCACAACCAAGACAGTGGGATCAGCTGTAAACCGCGCTATCGGCTTTAATTGATTTAGCTGAAAAGACTGCTCACGCCCCACAATCTTGTCAGCCTCAGGAATAATGGAAATAGAAGATAAAGCCATCAAGATGGTGTATCCATCGGGCTTGGATTTCGCTACCGCTGCCATACCAATACCACCGCCGGCCCCTGCTTTATTTTCAACAATGACTGACTGACCCAGAATTCTGGATAAGGCCTCAGCTACTGGCCTACCAACAGCATCTGCTACTCCACCTGGCGGAAACGGCACCACCATCGTGATCGATTTTGTTGGCCAAGGCTCAGGCGTTTGTGCAAATACAGCGGTAGATAGTAAACAGGCACCAAAAAAGGCTAGTAAACGACCAGTATTCATTTTTTGTCTCGTATTAGTTATTTAGTTATTATTTATGTTCTTTATCCTACTACAAGATTCATCACAATAAACAGGGGTCTTCCTAGATAAGAACCCCAACGGAGATCGTAACCATGAAATATGCAGCATTTTCTTTAAAAAACGAGCCTGGCAAAACGCGTGTTGGCTCTATTTCAGCCGATGGCAAATTAGTAGAAGAGTTCGACTTAGGGGTGGACGTCAGCGAAGATGGCATTGTTGCTATTTTGCGAGCCGATTTAAATGGCTCATTGCCTAAGCCAACCGCAAAACACGCTTTTGCTGATATTCATTTGCTAGCGCCTGTTCCTAGACCCCGCAGAAATATTTTTTGCGTAGGTAAAAATTATCATGAGCATGCTAAAGAATTTTCCAATAGCGGATTTGATTCAAGTGCTAAGCCTGGTGAAGATATCCCAAGTTATGCTATTTTCTTTACCAAGCCACCAGAGTCTGTTACTGGCCCCAATACAAATGTCATCATCCCCACTTCCGTTTCAAGCGCAATTGATTATGAAGCAGAATTAACGGTCGTGATTGGTAAAGGCGGCAAAGGCATTACTGAAGCAGATGCAATGAAACATGTTTGGGGCTACACAGCAATCAATGACGTAACAGCTCGCGATTGGCAACAACGCCATAAACAGTGGTTCTTAGGCAAGAGCTTTGACACCTTTTGCCCTATGGGCCCTTGGGTAGTCACTGCTGACCAAGTAGATGCCAGCGATATTTCCGTGAAGTGCTGGGTTAATGGTGAGTTACGCCAAAACTCCAATACCAAGGATTTTATTTTTGATATTCCCAACATGATTGCTACCGTCTCGGCTGGTATTACGCTCTATCCCGGCGATCTCATTGCTACTGGAACACCAGCAGGTGTGGGCATTGGATTTAAGCCGCCAAAATATTTGGTCAATGGCGATGTGGTAGTGGTTGAAATGGGTGGCATTGGCAAATTGGAAAATACTTTTATTGCCGAATAAATAGTGAACTACTAGAATTCAAAAGCCGCCCTTGGGCGGTTTTTTCTATGCAAGGCCAAAGAAAGAGGCAACTCGATAGGTGATGAAGGCCGCCAAATAAGCCAGACCAAATAAGTAGCTGAGCATAATGATGGGAATCTTCCAGCCGCCAGTTTCTCTCTTGACAGCTGCAATAGTGGATAGACACTGAGGTGCGAACACAAACCAAGCTAGAAGTGCCAGCGCTGTTGCCAAGCTCCAGCTAGCAGAAATTAATGGTACCAATGCATCCGCTGCATCGGCACTCGAGCTAGATAAGGCATAGACCGTAGCTAAGGAGCTCACTACTACTTCGCGAGCAGCCATACCGGGGACCAAGGCAATACTGATCTGCCAATTAAATCCAATGGGAGCAAAAACATGCGCTAAGGCCTCACCTAGTATTCCTGCAAAACTGTATTGAATCGGCGAGCCAGTCGCACCCTCTGGTGGGAATGGAAAACTGGAGAGTACCCACAAAGCAATGGTCATCAGCAAGATAATCCCACCAACCCGACGCATAAATATTTCGGCGCGCTGCCAGAGACTAATTGCTAAGTTACCGATACGAGGTAAATGGTAACTAGGCAACTCCATCATGAGGGCATTCATTTTGAACTGCTCACTGGTAAAGCGTTTTAGTATCCAAGCAACACCCATAGCACCAAAGATGCCTGCTAGGTACAGCAAAAACAATACCAGCCCCTGTAGATCAATTCCCGCCCATAGCTTTTTCTCTGGAATGAAGGCAGAAATTAACAAGGCATACACCGGTAGACGTGCAGAACAAGTCATCATTGGCGCAATTAATATTGTTATCAATCGATCACGGGAATTAGAAATACTGCGCGTCGCCATAATGCCAGGAATAGCGCAGGCAAAACTAGATAAGAGCGGAATAAAGGACCTGCCTGATAGGCCGACAGATCCCATCACTCGATCCAATAAATACGCAGCACGGGGTAAATAGCCCGACTCTTCCAGCAAAAGAATAAAGAAAAAGAGAATCAATATTTGCGGAAGGAAGATGATCACACCACCCAAGCCTGCCAATATTCCATCAATCAGTAAGCTTCGCATCCAAGTGTCTGGCAATAAGGCGCCAATTTGGGCGCCTAAAAACTCAATGGCGGACTTGATGAGATCCATGGGCAATGTGGCCCAACTAAATACTGCCTGGAATATGCAAAACAGTAATACCACCAGGATAATGGGGCCAATTACCGGATGCAAAAGCACAGCATCAAGACGATCACTCAATTGATCTGGAATAATTTTGTCCAAGCCTAAGCGCTGCAAGATTTTTTGAACTTGAATATTGTCAGATTCAGCATGCGCGATATGAGAAGCAACGTTTTCCAAAGTAGCATCGCTTGTACCGGTCTGCATAGCACTTAAGTTGCGCCAATCTAAGTTGGACAAAAATGATTTGATAGCATCTGCGCCGTTTGCCTCAATGCCCACGCTAGTGAGCACTGGCAATCCCAGCTCATCTGAGAGGGCTACTGTATCAATTATCAAACCTTGGCGCTGAGCAATGTCGAGCATATTTAAGACCACAACGCAAGGCAGTCCGAGACGTTTAGCAGCAAGCACTAAGCGTAAATTTCTCCTTAAATTCATCGCACTTAAAACACAAATGACGAGATCGGGACGCTTCTCACCTTCTGCCCTGCCTAAAAGAACATTACAAGTAACCTTCTCATCTAATGATCGAGGATACAAACTATATGCGCCAGGCAAATCCAAAATACGAATATTTTTCCCTGAATCCAAAGAGAGGCGACCTTCTTTTCTCTCTACGGTTACTCCAGAGTAGTTAGCTACTTTTTGTCGGCTGCCGGTTAAAAGATTAAATAATGCAGTCTTCCCGCAATTGGGATTACCTAGTAATGCAACGACAGGATCGCTTGAGAAAAAATGAATTTTTGATTCAGACATGCGGTAAACATTCAACAGAGATCATGCATGCTTCAGATTTGCGCAACGCAAATGTGGAGGCCCCTATACGAACCATATAAGGTCCTTTGCCCAGCAGACCCTTGCGTAGTACGCTGACCTGTTCGCCCGGCAAAAAGCCGATATCTTCCAGTTGCCCCTTAATTTGCGGAGCGCCCTTTGGAGCGTTTACTTCGCTAACGCAATACAAACTGCCCAAATCGACTTGATCTAAATTCATTCAATATGCTTTTTGATGAGCTAATAAGCCATTATATCCGCTAATGAGAATGAATATCATTTATAAAATATCCTCATCCTACGCTGAATAATTAGCTATTGATGCCTCTTCAGGCTTGATCCATGACAAAAAATAGGGGCTTAAGGCTAGTAGCTAGCAATTAAGGGCTGCAATATAAGACCAAATATAGGTAAGCAGATTAAGGAGTTGCATAGCCAAACTTTTGCAAGACAGCTTTAGCTTGTGGGCCCTGCATAAATTGATATAAATCGACCGCCTCTTTAGGTGCGCCCTTGATTAAGATCATGCGCTGTTTAATGGGTTCGTATTGCTTGCTATCAATCAGGGTATATACAGTTTCCCTTGTAACCTCAGGAGAGGTTGCCAGCGATAGCGCAGTAAAGCCCATATCTGCAGCCCCAGAAACAACATACATTGTGGCAACACCAATATTGTCACCATAGATGAGCTTGTCCTTTGCTAATTCCCAAAGCCCTATCGACTTCAAGTACTCAACACTAGCTTTTCCATAAGGAGCCAACTCCGGCTTAGCGATCGCTATCTTATTCGCCTTACTTATGGCATTTGCGAGCTCCGACTTGCTATGAACTGGCATGGGGCCAAAAGATTTTTTCGATATCAATG
>CAILON010000030.1 GCA_903835865.1 uncultured beta proteobacterium | reverse complement strand
GCTCAAATAGAGCGCACATGCCGTTTACTGATGGATGGATTTGTCTATGTACGCAAAAGCAAAATCCAGAATCTTTTAAAAGAAATGAAATAATAATAATGACAATAGTCCCAAGTTCATTGGCTTTGCCAGTACAAAGCAAGCCCCGCAAAACAGGCCGCACATCGATCATCGATTACGGTCCCGATAACATGGGATGGACTGGTGAGAATGGGGTTGCCGACCTATTGAGTTGCGCGGGAAACTATATCGATTTTGCAAAAATTTATGCCCTTAATAGTTTAATGATTCCACCACAGTCATTGAAGAGAATCGTTGCGCTCTATAACGATGCAGATGTTGTTTGCTATTCTGGTGGGATTCTATTTGAGTATGCTCACTGCAAAGGTGATGTAGCAGGAATGTTGAAGTTCCTAGTACAGCTTGGCTTTAAAGCCATGGAGCTCTCTGAAAACTATGTCTCCTTGAGTGCAGAAGAGCGAAATAGGTATTTTGATCAGTGCAAAAAAGCAGGCATATCGGTAATTTATGAATTTGGTCGCAAGAACCCAGAGGCTGAAATTAGTCTAGAAGAGTTGGAGTCTTTGATAAAGGCGGTGTTGGATCAAGGTATCGAGCACATTATTCTTGAAGAATCAGAAATCACGATGACTGCCAAGAAAAATCCCAATGTATTAAAAGAGCTGGCTAAAAAAGAGTGGTTCAAAGATGTTTTTGTGGAAGCCGATCCTTTTAGATTTCCTCAGAATCATTTGAGTTTATTTCAGGATTTCGGAGTCCAGGTGAACTTGGCCAATATTGCCCCTGGCCAAGCCCTTCGTCTTGAAGGCTATCGGCAGGGCATTGGTAGGGCGGTCGATTACTCGATTTTTAAACAATTTGGCATGTGAGCCGGCTTTGATATATAGTAGTAGTAGTTACAACAACTTAATTTGATTTCTGGGGACGCGTCATGACAATGAATATCGATACAGCAGCAGCATTAGAGGGTTTAACTTTAAAATTTGCTGAGCTAGTCCATGCTTTGAAATATGAGGCTATCCCCGAAGAGGTAACTAAAAAAGCTAAATTCATTATTCGCGATGGTTTAGGAAATCAGATCGCAGCTTCTGCTATCAGTGAGCCGGCTCGTAAGGTAATAGAGATGGTGAGGGAATGGGGCGGAAAGCCAGAAAGCACGGTAGTTGGTTATGGCTTTAAAGTGCCCGCACCAATGGCCGCAATGTGCAATGCCATGATGGGCCATGGGGTCGAATTAGATGATGCTCACGGCTCAGGCTTGATTAAAGCGGGATCAGTAATGGTTCCCTCTCTCATGGCATTGGCCGAAGCGAATAATAAGAGCGGTAAAGAAGTAGTTACTGCATTAATTGCTGGATATGAGGTTGCCATTCGGATTGCTAAAGCAATCAATCCTGGGCATAGGCAGCGTGGCTTTCATACTACCGGTACGGTTTCCGCTATTGGTGTAGCAGCAGCCGGCGCAAAGCTCTTAGGTTGCGATGTGAATGGAATTGCATCTGCTATTGGTTTGGCTGCAATGCAGTCAGCAGGGATTCAATCTTATTTAGATGACCCATGTATGGCCAAACCATTTAGCCCAGGGAAATCAGCATTGAATGGCACTATGGCGGCAGTCATGGTGAGCCGTGGTTTTACAGGGCCTAAAAAAGCACTTGAAGGTCGCGAAGGATTTTTTAATGCTTATTGTGACGAGATTCGCGTGAGCGACTTGCTTGATGGACTTGGGCAAAAATTTGTCATTATGGAAGTGGGCTTTAAGCCACATGCAGCATGCCGATATGCACATGGACCAATTGATTTAGCGCAACAATTTTTCCATGAGGATAATGTACGCCTTCAGGATGTCGACTCTATCAGGGTCAATATGTGTGAGCTTTCTATTCGCCAGGCTTCGAAACCAAAGCCGCCCAATCTCAATGCAGCCATGGGTAGCACGCAGTTTAGCGTTGCATTGGCCTTAGAGATTGGACGAAATGGGTTGCGTGAGTATTGGGATGGATTTAAGAACCAAAAAATTCATGATGCTTCATCTACACAAACTACCTTAATCTGTGAGCCAGCTTATGGCGTAACAGGCAGACAGGCAGCAGTAGAGCTAACGCTCAAAAATGGAAAAGTATTGCGTCGTGAGCAACCTGAGCCAAAAGGGGAGCCTGCTAATCCGCTTACTGAGCAAGAGCTGTCGGATAAATTTACTGGGTTGGTAAAAATGGTGAAGGGTGCTGAAAATTTAGGACCTGCACTCTCTGAAACATTGATGAACTTAGAAAAGCAAACATCAGTTAAAGAAATTATTGCCAGTCTAAAAGCACAAGATGAGACCCCTGTATTGGCAGAAGCTTAATAGGGATATAGGAAGATGGAAAGTCAATTCGGTAGTCCTGATGTGATTGTTGTAGGGGCTGGTAATGCGGCGGCGTGTGCAGCTTTAGCAGCGCGTGAGCATGGGGCTTCAGTCATCATGCTTGAAGCAGCTCCTTTGGAAGAGGCTGGTGGTAATAGTCGATATACAGCTGGAGCCATGCGCGTGGTATTTAATGGCCCTGAAGATTTAAAGAAAATCATTCCTGATTTAACGGAAGAGGAGATTGCTAGCGCAGATTTTGGTTCTTATACCGTAGAGCAGTTTTATGACGATATGGGGCGCCTAACTGAATATAAGACAGACCCAGATTTGGCTGAAATTCTGATTACAAAGAGTTTAGAAACCTTAATCTGGATGAGAAAGAAGGGTGTTAAATTTCAGGCAAGCTTTGGCAGACAGGCTCACAAGATCGATGGAAAATTTAAATTTTTTGGCGGATTAGCTTGTGAAACTTGGGGTGGAGGAGAGGGCTTAGTAGAGCTCGAACATAAGGCCGCAATGAGAGACGGCATCAAAATATTTTATGAAACGCCCGTCATCGAATTATTAGAAGGTGATGATGGAATTATTGGGGTCACAGTTCGCGTTGGTAATAAAAAAGTTGATATTCACAGTAAGGCTGTGATCTTAGCTTCTGGTGGATTTGAGAGTAATGCAGAAATGCGAGCAAGATACTTGGGCCCTAATTGGGATTTGGCGAAGGTGAGGGGAACCCGCTTTAATACCGGTTGTGGTCTTAATATGGCACTCAAAGTTGGCGCTATGCCCTACGGCCAATGGTCTGGATGTCACTCCGTCTCTTGGGATATGAACGCTCCTCCGTTTGGTGATCTTGTTGTCGGCGATAGTTATCAAAAACACAGCTATCCATATGGGATCATGATTAATGCTCGGGGTGAGCGCTTTGTTGATGAAGGCGCTGATATTCGCAACTATACGTATGCAAAATATGGCAAAGTCGTATTAGAACAGCCTAGCATGTTTGCTTGGCAGGTATTTGATGCAAAAATTAGCCCCAAGCTTCGAGATGAATACAGAATTCGTCAAGTCACTAAAGTGCAAGCCAATACTATTGAAGAGTTGGCTGAGAAGTTGGAGGGGGTTGATCCCATATCCTTTGTTAAGACTGTTCAGGAATTTAACGAGTCAGTGATGACTGATGTGCCGTTGAATCTAGCAATTAAAGATGGTCGCGGTACCAAAGGGCTATCAATTCCAAAATCCAATTGGGCAAACACGCTTGATACCCCACCGTATGAAGCATATGGGGTAACTTGTGGCGTTACTTTCACCTTCGGAGGTGTGAAGATCAATAATCATGGCCAAGTTGAAAACGAGGCAGGCAAACCAATTCCAGGGCTATATGCCGCTGGAGAAATGGTGGGCGGATTGTTTTACTATAACTACCCTGGTGGCACCGGCCTTACGTCAGGAGCAGTTTTTGGCAAGCTAGCAGGCGATTCTGCTGGGATTGCGGTAACCCAGAAAGAAGTTTGATTACTTTGCTTTTGTTTTCACGGAAGGCTTTAATTTCTGGATTCTTTGCTTAAGTTCCAAAACTTGATCTTTTGGTAAGTAGTTTTTTCGTAGCTCAAAAAGGCCAGGGTGAAACTTTTGTTCAAGCAGATGGCTGAAATGTTTAAAAATTTCAGCTAAATAAATTTCATGGCGAATAAGACTGTCAGCCAGATTTACAATGGGTTGGCTTTGTGTAAATGCACCAGTGTGCTCTTTCATATTAACAATCAGCGCTTCTTTAAAATCAATCGATAAGGTGATGAGGTGCCTTCCAAGACCCACTACGGTGCCATCGCCTTCATGAGCAAATGTGCTGC
>CAILON010000029.1 GCA_903835865.1 uncultured beta proteobacterium | reverse complement strand
TGCGGATATGAGAAGTAGGCGAGTTATGCCCGTACCTAGTGAGCACAACGCCCTCAAGCACAACATTGGGCCAATGGATTTTTGCATAAGCCTCCAAGGCACTTGCCATAGAAGCGCTCGCTTTGCCAGCACCAACGACCAAGCATCTACCCTTTGGCTCTTGCCCGACCAAGAAAATCTTTGCTAAATACTGGGGAACGATGACCTGAGGGTCTGCGACTGCCACTGCTGCTGCAAAGGCATTTTTTAAAATTACTTCGGCAGTCAAAAGCATCGTCATTTCATTATTCTAATCAATCGCTGCCCGCTCTTGCATTTGCCACATTTCTGCATATCTCCCATTAGCATCTAGTAATTCCGAATGGGTTCCGCGCTCAACAATTTCCCCATATTCCATTACCAAGATTTGATCGGCATGAATAATTGTCGAAAGTCGATGGGCGATGATGAGGGTAGTCCGGTTTTTAGCTAAGCTCAGTAGTTCTTCTTGGAAGGCGCGCTCTGTTTTGGAATCCAAAGCTGAAGTAGCCTCATCAAAAATAAGCATAGCTGGATTTTTTAGCAAGGTTCTAGCAATAGCAACCCGTTGCTTCTCGCCACCAGAAAGTTTCAGACCCCGCTCACCGACCTGAGTGTCATATCCATCTGGCAAGCGCTTAATAAATCGATCAATTTGAGCGGCTCTAGCAGCCTCATGCACTTCTTCAATGGAGGCTGATGGGTTGCCATAGGCAATGTTGTAGCCAATGGTGTCATTAAACAAAACAGTATCTTGTGGAACGATGCCAATGGCCTTGCGTAAACTGGCCTGGGTCACGTCCTCAATATTTTGACCATCAATCAAGACTTTTCCAGTTTGAACATCGTAAAAACGGAATAGCAATCTGGCAAGAGTACTCTTGCCTGCGCCGCTTTGACCCACTACTGCAGTGATCGTACCGGCGGGAATATTAAAACTGACATCGCGCAGAATCTCACGCTTACTTTCGTAATGGAAAGACACATGCTCAAATCGTACATCTGGTCCTAGATCACGATTGTGTATATGCAAGACCTTGGCATCCGGCGAATCGGCAATGTCTTTCTCAGTATTGAGTAATGAGAACATCCGATCCATGTCCGTTAAGGCCTGTTTTATTTCACGATAAATAACACCGAGGAAATTGAGTGGGATATAGAGCTGGATCATCAAAGTATTCACTAAGACCAAATCACCCAAGGTCATGCTGCCATTCACAACCCCAACGGTCGCTCTCCACAGAATCAACATCAACCCAACGGCAATAATGATTTGCTGGCCTAAATTGAGGATTGCCAATGTCTTCTGAGACTTAACGGCTGCAGTTTGATAGCGTAATAAGTTTTCGTCATAGCGGCTGGCTTCAAAAGCCTCATTACCAAAATACTTGACGGTCTCAAAATTCAATAAAGAATCAATTGCCTTTTGATTGGCTTTGGAATCCATCTCGTTCATGGTGCGGCGGTAATGTGTACGCCATTCCGTCACTACAATCGTAAAAGTGATGTAAAGCACTAAAGCGGATAACGTAATAGCCGCAAACCAGATGTCATAGGAATAAGCAAAGTATCCGAGCACTAAACAGAATTCAATCAGCGTTGGCAGGATGCTATATAGAGAATACGAAATCAGCGATTGAATGCCACGCGTGCCTCGCTCAATATCTCGACTTACGCCACCAGTTTGACGCGCCAAATGAAAGCTTAGCGCTAAAGAATGCAAATGCTCAAAAACCTGCAAGGCAACTTTACGGACCGCATTCTGCGTTACTTTTGCAAATAAGGCCTCACGTAACTCCG
>CAILON010000028.1 GCA_903835865.1 uncultured beta proteobacterium | reverse complement strand
AGGGCAATAAATGAAAGGCCAATAGGGAGAATAATTCTCTCCCAGGCAATGCTTAAAGTGCTAATGCCTCCTAAAGCAGAGTTGATAGTCTCAATCATAATATTGGAGTAC
Organism: uncultured beta proteobacterium; assembly: GCA_903835865.1. Classification (GTDB taxonomy): domain Bacteria; phylum Pseudomonadota; class Gammaproteobacteria; order Burkholderiales; family Burkholderiaceae; genus Polynucleobacter. Next base: position 3,437 of record CAILON010000028.1, on the reverse strand, counting down.
TTAAACCAGCATAAAATACCCAAATTAATGCTGATAAACAAGGCCAATGTCCAGCCACGCGCTTTCTCTGAGGATGTGCGCCCAATACATAATCCGCCAACCCAACCCATTAATGCCAGGAAGATAAATAACACTAAAAAAATGGGGCTCCACCAGCCATAAAAGACCCAGCTACAGACCAGCAAAATACCATTACGACGCGATGATCCACCTAACCCATAAAATATAAAGAAGAGGGGTAGGAAAAGCGTTAGAAATTCTAGAGAAGCGAAGACCAATTGAATTAACTTTCAGCGAATAAATTAGCGAGCAATGGTATCGGAGGCAAAGAAAATTCGGGGGCTATCCGCAGTAGGAACAGCAAAAATACTATAACGTTGCCCTGCCTGTAGGAGTCCAAGATCAAGGGCTTTTCCTATTGGCTTAGCATTGCAGGTTAGCTGTACCGAAAGATTTATGGGATTAATCAGTCGACGCTGTAGAGTCCCGCTCTGAACTTTCTCAAATAAGGATATGGCTCGATCAATAACTAATAAACCTGCTGATGCGCAGCCTGCTGAACTTAAGTTATATAGCGCCAAAGAGGATTTTAGGGCATTAAAGTCATCTGGCTGCTCTTTGATGATCACTTGCTTTAAGTTGCCGCCAGTGGCAAATGCCACTATGGTTGCAAATTCGCTTGGCTTAACATTTAAAGAGATGGGACTGGACATCTTTCCGTTGCTAAATTCACCGGTGATACCTCCTTTGGTATTGACTGGATAATATTTGCTAGCCGGTTGATTTACATCCAAGGCAACCTTTGCTTTTGATCCTCCTGCCGTGAGAGTAAGATTAGTATCAGTACCATTAATAAATCGGACAAAAGCAGAATCTTGGCTTGGACCAGTTGGATATAAAGGGATCTCAGCAGCATGAGTTATAAAACCTACGCTTGTAGCAGCCACTGCGAAAATAGAGGTATAAATTTTAATCAACTTCATTATTTTCTAATTTGTTTGATATTTGGTAAATCGATAATCGATTGGGTAATGGCATTGCCCCACGCTTGATACCCCGAGACAGTGAAATGTTGCCCATCTACTGTTGCCCATGCACCAGGTTTTGACATGGATAGGGAGTCTATATAAGTGCAGGGAGCTACATTTGTAGCAAGAAAAGTAGACATCTGCTGTGCTCTTGCGTAGGTTTTTCCATACTTACCGCCTTCAGTACCCCAAGCAGGACCAACCCATGCGCATGCAGTCCCAGATCTAGAAATTTCATTTGTGAGGCCTGTTACCTCCTGCCAAGCCCATGCCTTAGCAAAACTTCGCTTGTAATTAGCCATCGTATCCCCCATTACTACTAATACTAGATTAGGCTTATCTTTTGCTATCAGGTTTTTTATAGGGGTCGTGCTTGTAGTTTGTTCCAATAAGGTAGGCGCGTTCTTGCCTAATCGCTCTGCACCACCGCACTTGCCAGCAGATGAGGCGACGATCCAATCCCCGGGATTTGATCCGCAGATACCAATAGAATGAACTGCTGCCCCTTGATCAATGAGGTCATCGTGCAAGGTTTTAATTAAATAATTGGGGGAGGCGAGATGGCTATCTCCAATAATCAATACGGTAAGACCCGCGAGAAGGGTTGTAGTCATTAAATTTTCATTTCTTTCAGGTTTAATTATTGACCATAAGGCGAAGTAAATGGTTTGAGGGGTAAGGGCATTAGTCCGCTAATCGAATCAAAGCTATATCGCAAGTAAATCCCCGCACCCCACTGATGCCATGATCCAGTAGCGGTGTTATCTGTTTGCGCAGTTGCACCTAAAAATAATTTAGGAGCCACTTGATACTCGCTTCCAGCTGCTAAGTTATAAGCTGCGCCAGTGGATATTTGGCTTGGATACATGGGGTTACCACTTGCAGATTGCAATGCGCTATTAGTAGGGAAGTAGCTTGAGGAATTTTGGGAATACCCTTGATAGCCTACTGCAGCACGTAGTTGATAACTCAGTTTTTCACTGCTTGCAGACCATACGATGGGAATAGTGAGTGCGTTATATTGTTGCGGGCTAAAGTAACCCCCTTGACCATAGGTAAAGTTAAAAAGATTTTGTTGATAACTTAGGTTGGTATAGTTCAGTCCAGTAGTTAACTCGGAATCTGGGCGCTTAAAGATGTTGATATAGGTGCCTGCCCCAAACTCACGACGGGTATTAGAGGCAACATTATGCCCATCAACCGCATAAAATCCTGCTGACCCATACAAACCATAACCACCTAAATCCTTCGATAGACCTAGCCTTCCACCGCTAGCCATGACACCACCCCATTGATTTCCTGTAGCAGTGTTTTTAATTCCAGAAAAAGATAAGAGACTATCTGTTACGGGACGACTAGATAAATTTACTGAATAGGATAAAGTTTTTGCTTCATCTATAGGGCCATCTAATTTGATTCCGCCAGTAAAGTTACTATATGTAAATCCCACGGGGGTAGTGCCTACATCTATTGCGACCCCTTTTGTTTTATATCCGACAGATAGACCAACACCTGAAGCTGTTGTTTGGACTTGAGATAGTACATTGTTAATAGCGGCAGGATTAGATCCGTAGGTAATTGGAGTAAATGAGCCTGCATTGAGGAAAACGGGGGTAACTTGAACAATTGCCTTGCCATTACCCGCTGGCAGGCTAATTTCAAGAGGGGTTTCAATATCGCTTAATTGACTAGTTCCTGCGTTTCCAGATCGATTACGAATCTGTGTACCCAATGTAATGTTTGCACTACGCTCTTGTTTGATTTCATTTAAATCTGCCATTACTAAACGTTGCGAATCAGAGGGGATAGCACCTTGGTAGTAAACAGTTTTATTACTTACAGGATTTACCGATGCTACCATTACGCTTGATGCTGGAAGTGGCACGGTTGAATCTTGAATCATCGGGACTGAGTTGGCCGTAAATTGTTTGCTAGCAAGCTGCTGATTAGGATTTACCGCAAGAGAGTTATTTGCTGATGGAGGCATCAAGGAAAGCGAACGTTCAAATAGGGCTTCTGCCTCTTGATTTTTTCCCTCAGAGCGGTAAATACGGGCTACAGTTGCAATGACATCCGGATCCTTTGGTGCTAGCGTCAGAACTTTTTGTAGGCGCTCATTAGCAAAATCAGCGTTATTCATTCGCACGGCTAATCGAGCGGCGCCCAACTGAATATCAATGTTATCGGGGTTCTTTTGAATGAGTTGTTGATATAAGTCTAAGGCTTTTTTATCCTGACCTGAAGACTGATATACCGCTGCCAATGAAGTGATCACCAATGGATCATTAGGGCGTTCAACAAGTAGGGGTGCAAGCCTATCTTCAGCGGCAACGAGATTTCCTTGGGCGCGTAATTGATCGGCCTGTTGAAGGGAATAAGTAAATAAGAGATCATTAAAGCTTGAACGCT
>CAILON010000027.1 GCA_903835865.1 uncultured beta proteobacterium | reverse complement strand
TTTAGATGGTGGGCTAGCCCAGGCTGCAGGCCTTGCAGCCGGAGACCTTCTAGCCAGTATTAATGGGCAACGTATTACAAACACCCGATGGGATAAGGTTCTTGGTGGTCTATCTGAGGGTGAAAGCATGAGCATCTGTTTCTATCGTGATGACTTGATGCATGAGCGCATAGCTTTGCTTCAAAACAGTCAAATACCTGCTCAATATGAACTGAGTTCAACGAACAAATCTCTATAAACTGAATGCACTCTTTTTCTGAAAAAGATATTCCGCCAGATTGGCGAGAATTGCTTAGTGATTACTTTCATTCAAGCGCATGGAGTGTATTAAAAAACAATTTGCAGGCAACCTTAGATCAAGGGAAAGAACGCATCCGGCCTGCGCCTGAAGATTTTTTTAAGGCCTTGCAATTAACCCCTGTGAATTCGGTGCAAGTCGTCATTCTGGGTCAAGACCCCTATCACTCACCAGGACTTGCCCAGGGTTTAGCTTTTTCAATTCCTGCTGACATACCAAGCAACTCGCGTGCATTTCCGAGCTCACTTCGCAATATCAGCAAAGCGCTTTCACTGGAAGGCTTTGGCACCCTTCCCAATGGCGATTTACATCACTGGGCTCAGCAAGGTGTACTACTTCTCAACACGGCGCTGAGTGTGAAATTGGGAGAAGCAGGAAGCCATGCCAATTTAGGATGGAAAAGTCTAATCGATCAGTTGATATGTGCACTAGCCTTGCAAAAACCAAATATCGTGTGGATGCTATGGGGTGGCCATGCCCAATCCAAGTTACCGCTGATCGCCAATGCTTCAGACCAGCTCATTTTGCAATCGTCTCATCCTTCAGGACTGGGTGTCTATAAAACCGATAAGCCTTTTTTAGAGCCAGGCGGTCAAAAAAGTTGTGGCCACTTCAGCAAAACCAATGCATGGTTAGAGGCGCATGGAAAACCAGCTATTCATTGGGTAGAAAATCCCAAGGGCTCTCATCAAATAAACCTTATTTAATTTAAGCATTTAAATAGCGCTTACATAGAATCTACCCCCTGCGTTAAAATGTTACATGTAACAATTGATAAGGGTGAGGAAGATGTCCTCCAATACAGCCAAAAGGGTTCAAAAACACCGTCTTGCCCTACGCGCAGCTGGACTAAGACCGGTTCAAATTTGGGTCCCAGACACACGTTCAGCAGGGTTTATTGAAGAATGTCGCCGTCAGTCCGCTTTAGCTGCCCAATCTGACCGGGAAGACCATGAGCTCATGGCCTTTATGGATCTCGCCTTGTCAGATTTACAGGACTTATGAAACGCGGCTCAATAGTAACTATTGCTCTGCAGGGAGATTTTGGAAAACCAAGGCCTGCTTTAGTTCTTCAATCTGATGTCTTCAACGACATTCACGAAACCATTACGGTTGCATTAATTTCCAGCAGATTAATTCAGGGGCCAATATTCCGTCTTGATATTGCCCCAAGCCAACTGAATGGTCTATCAAAAGATAGTCAAATTCAGATGGACAAAATCATGAGCATTAAAAAGGAAAAAATTGGCTCGGTAATCGGGGAAATAGAAGAGCCCTTCATGGTTCGAGTGAACCGAGCCTTGGCGCTTTGGCTTGGATTGGTTTAGCTGCAGGCTACTTGGCTAAAGCCGTAAAGATGCATCCCACCAAACAAGAGGCAAAAATGGCGCTTAGCCACTCGAGCATCTGCCCTGACTGGAAAACCCCGAAGTATTGACCTAAATAAGAGCCAGTTGCCGCTGCAAGAAAGCCCAAGAAGCTTGCCAGGAGGAACTTTCCTAGATTTGGTGTGCTGGAGCTACCGGGGTAAAAAATCCAAGCTGAAGCTCCAGATACCCCACCAATTATCAGAAAAGCCAAAAACCCCATTGTTACCCCCATTAATAGCGTCATCAAATCTATAATCCCCATTATGAAGTTGTTGACACTCGGCATCAATCATCACACAGCGCCGGTCGCCATTCGGGAAAAAGTCGCCTTTGACCCTGAATTTCTTCAAGAAGCGTTGCACGATCTTCGCCAACACCTGGTTGGCGCGAATCAGGCTGGGCTGCCCGAGGCAACCATTCTGTCAACTTGTAACCGCACTGAAGTTTATTGCGCCGCGAATGATGCTAGTGCTGCCGGCCTCTTGCATGAAGCTACTTTTGATTGGCTCGCCAAAACACAAAAGCTTGCACCAAGCAGCCTACAACCCCATATTTATTCCCTACCCCAATCAGATGCTGTACGTCATGCCTTCAGAGTAGCGTGCGGTTTAGATTCAATGGTCATTGGGGAAACCCAAATTTTGGGCCAAATGAAAGATGCTGTACGCACTGCTAATGATGCAGGCGTACTAGGCACTTACCTCAATCAGCTCTTTCAGAAAACGTTTGCCGTTGCTAAAGAAGTTCGTGGCTCAACCGAAATTGGTGCACATTCTATTTCCATGGCCGCAGCCTCAGTGCGCCTCTCGGAGCGCATCTTCGAAAAAATTTCTGATCAGCGCATTTTGTTTATTGGCGCCGGTGACATGATCAACTTATGCGCTACTCATTTTGTAGCACGCAAACCGAAACATGTCGCCATTGCTAATCGGACGATTGAACGGGGTCAAGAACTTGCCGACTCTATTTCTGAACAAGATATACAGGCTGAATCGTTCAGGCTTTCAGATCTTCCTGGGCGCCTACATGAATTCGACATTATTGTTTCGAGTACCGCATCCTCCCTGCCTATCATTGGATTGGGCATGGTAGAAAGCGCCCTGAAATTACGTCGCCATAAGCCTATGGTCATGATTGACTTAGCCGTCCCGCGTGACTTTGAGCCAGAGATCTCCAGACTAGATGATGTGTATCTATATACCGTCGATGATTTAGGCGTCATGATCCAAACAGGAGCTAACTTACGTCAAGCTGCCGTCACTCAAGCAGAAGCCATCATCGAAGATCGCGTTGGCAACTTTATGCACTGGATGCAAGGTCGCAAAGCCGTTCCCATTATTCAGGACATACAACAGCAAGGCGAACACTTAAGACAACTTGAGCTTGAGCGTGCAATGAAACGCTTAATGCGCGGTGATGATCCCCAAGAAGTACTAAACGCGATGGCCCAAGGCCTGACTAATAAATTTTTGCATGGCTCTCTTCATGCTTTGCAACACTCGAATGGCGCTGAGCGTGACGCCCTGATGAAGTTGTTACCCAAGTTATTCGCCTCGCACCCCAAGCCAGAAGATCATTAAATGAAGCCCAGCATGCGGGCTAAGCTAGATTACCTCGATACACGCTTAGCCGAACTCAATTCCCTTTTAACGTCTGAAGAAGCAACCAAAGATATGGATGCTTATCGGAAACTCACACGCGAGCATTCTGATATTGCCACTGTTGTTGAGCAATTTGGTCTATATAAGCAAGCAGAAGCAGATGCCCAGGCTGCTGAGGAAATGCGCAAAGATCCAGAGATGAAGGACTTTGCAGACGATGAAGCAAAACAAGCTGCCACAACAATGGAAGAACTAGCGGCTGCGCTACAAAAGCTGCTACTTCCAAAAGATGTGAATGATGAACGCAACGTCTTTCTAGAAATTCGTGCTGGCACTGGTGGTGATGAAAGTGCCCTATTTGCTGGGGACCTATTGCGTATGTACACCCGCTTTGCAGAGCGCCAAGGTTGGAAAGTAGAAATCGTCAGCGCTGCTGAATCGGATTTAGGCGGTTACAAAGAGGTCGTTCTACGCTTAGTGGGGCAATCGGTCTACTCACGCCTCAAATTTGAATCTGGCGGGCATCGCGTACAGCGCGTACCCCAAACTGAGACTCAGGGACGCATTCATACCTCTGCCTGCACCGTGGCAGTAATGCCCGAGGCTGATGAACTAGAAGCCGTCAAAATTAATCCGGCAGAACTGCGCATCGACACCTTCAGGGCCTCTGGAGCTGGTGGTCAGCATATTAATAAAACGGACTCTGCAGTCCGCATTACACATTTACCCACCGGTACTGTCGTTGAGTGCCAAGATGATCGCAGCCAACATCGAAATCGTGAGCAAGCGATGAAGGTATTGGTATCACGCATCATGGATGCTCGTGAGCGTGAAAAACATCAATTGGAAGCCCAAACTCGAAAATCACTAGTTGGCTCAGGTGATCGAAGCGACCGCATTCGTACTTACAATTTCCCTCAGGGACGCATCACTGATCATCGTATTAACCTCACTCTGTACAAAATTGATGCCATGATGGATGGTGACATCGATGATCTTTGTAATGCCTTGGCTTCCGAACATCAAGCCGAATTACTCGCTGCACTAGGCGATAGCTAAAAATGATGGGGGCTGATTTGTCATTGCGCGACTTGTTGCGCAGCTCTGCTCTTCCCCAAAGTGAGGCCCGTTTACTGTTGGCACATGTTATTGAGTATCACTACCAACTGCCCCGCTCAGCCCTGATATCTAAGGACGAGCTGACACTCAGCACGATTGCGTTTGCCGACTGGAAGTCGCTTGAAAGTAAGCGCCTCAATGGCGAGCCGATAGCCTATCTTGTAGGCAAGAAGGGCTTTCACAATATTGAATTATTAGTCGCCCCAGGCGTCTTAATTCCCCGCCCAGAAACTGAATTACTAGTGGAAATTGGTCTGCGTGAAATCATGCTGCTCGGTGGCAAAGCTAGGATGCTTGATTTGGGAACAGGCTCGGGTGCAATTGCACTAGCAGTAGCAAGCGCCGCGCCTAACTCACTGGTAACGGCAACCGATCAATTCCCGGAAGCATTAGCAATTGCAAAATCGAATGCCAAGCATCTCCATCTTGAGGATCGCGTGCAATTTGCTCAGGGTAGCTGGTATGAGGCGATTGGTGAAGAAGCCACCTTTGATCTCATCCTAAGCAACCCGCCCTATATTGAACGTGGCGATCCTCACTTAGAGCAAGGTGACCTCCGCTTTGAGCCCCTAGATGCACTAACTGATCAAGGAAATGGACTTAGCTGCCTAGAAGTCATCATCACCAAGGCCAAGCTCCACTTAAATCCCAAAGGCTTAATTGCTGTCGAACATGGCTTTGATCAATCAGACGCCGTCGTCGAACTCATGAGAGCTGCTGGTTTTAGTGATATCCAAACCCATCTTGATTTAGCCGGCCATCGCCGGGTAGCCTCAGGCAGGAAATAAGGTATTTGAATAACCCTTTTTGGGATAAAGTCTTAAAATTAAGCAGGCGTCGATTTATAGAGGCGCATTAATAGAAACATCGCTCTTCTGGAAAGAAATTATGGATACACAAGCTCAAATTAAAGAAATCGTTACAAGCCATCCCGTGGTCTTGTTTATGAAGGGGACTGCCCAGTTCCCACAGTGTGGATTCTCAGGAAATGCCATCAATATCCTTCGCGAGAGTGGTGTTGATAAGCTACACACTGTCAATGTATTGGAAGATGAAGGCATTCGCAATGGCATCAAGCAATACGCTAACTGGCCAACCATTCCTCAGCTCTATATCAATGGGGAATTTATTGGTGGCTCAGACATCATGACTGAAATGTTTCAATCAGGTGAACTACAAAAGTTAGTTAAAGCTTAATTTTTATTGCTGCTGTGACTTTTGATCTTAGCTCTCTGCTGCTATTTGGCCTACCATTTGGATTGTGTGTAGGCCTTTTAGTTTATGCATTGAATTTGCGCTCTGCCCTTGCGCGCACCGAACTACAAGCACAAACAGAATCTGCTTCAGCAGTTAGCCTGCGCACCGAACGTGATCAGGTGCTGCAAAATGCGATTCGCTTAGAGGCAGAATTAGACTCCGAACGTAAGCAAGGTCTTGGCAGAATTGAATCACTCAATGAAGCTAAAGAAGCATTGACTAGCCAATTCAAAAACCTAGCGAATGAAATTCTGGAAGATAAATCCAAGCGCTTTACTGAGCAAAATGCTGCCAGCTTAGATGCACTTCTCAAGCCCCTGCAAACAAAGCTGACCGAATTCAAAGAGCAAGTCAGTACTTCTTATGGCAATGAAGCTCGCGAGCGATTCGCACTCAAGGGTGAAATCGAGCGGCTTGCCAATCTCAATCTACGGATGTCAGATGAGACACGCTCTTTAACTCAAGCCTTGAAAGGTGACTCTAAAGTTCAGGGTAATTGGGGTGAGCTCGTTTTAGAGTCCATTTTGGAGTCTTCGGGCCTGCGCAAGGGCGAAGAATACTTAGTACAAGATAGTCATACCCAAATAGACGGCTCTCGTCTGCAACCCGACGTTGTCGTAAAACTTCCTGAAGGTAGAAGCCTGGTAGTCGATAGCAAGGTCTCTATTACTGCCTATGCACGGCATGCAGAATCCAATGACCCCGCAGTAGCAGAGCAGGAACTAGCAGCCCATATCCAATCATTACGCCAGCACATCCAAGGTCTTTCTGGAAAGAACTATAGCTCCTTGTATGGTATCGGCTCTGTAGACTTTGTTTTGATGTTTGTACCAATTGAGCCAGCATTCTTGTTAGCACTTAAAACTGCGCCTAATCTTTATCAAGAAGCACTGGCAAAGAATATTGTTCTTGTTTGTCCAAGCACCTTAATGGCAACCTTAAGAACTGTTGCTCACCTATGGAGGCAAGATCACCAAAACCGCAATGCTTTAGAAATTGCAAAACAATGCGGCAATCTCTACGATAAATTTGTTGGCTTTGTGGATGACCTTGAAAAACTGGGCCAACGTTTGGATCAGGCGCAAACCAGTTATCACGATGCATTTAATAAATTAAAGAGTGGTAAGGGTAACTTGATTCGCTCTGCCGAGAAAGTCCGGGAGTTAGGCGTTAAACCCAGCAAAAATTTATCAGCGCCTCTCATTGAATCTTCTGTAGATCCTGAATAAGGCTTTTGATTAAGCCAAACAAAAACCCCGCCTAGTTCGCACTAAGCGGGGTTTTCTATAAAGCGTATGACTAAACTACGATTAACTTTAGAAAAGTTAATTAAGCAGATTTACGGCTACGTGATGCAGGTGTAGCAGCTTTCTTAACTTGAGCGATCTGGCCTTGAACAGCGTCGATTGCTTGGTCAGCAGTTTTTTCTGCAGTTGAAAAAGCTTCTTTGCTAGCAGCGCGGAACTGCTCGAAACCTTGCAATGCACTACCGTATGCAGTTTTGAAAGAAGATACAAACACATCAGAACCAGCAGGTGCGTTAGCAGCTACAGTGTTGATCCAGTCTTGGAAACCATCTTGCAATTGGTCGATGCTTGCATCAACAACGTTTGCAAATTCTTTATTGCCATCACGCAATACTTTAGAAACTTTCTTTTGATAAGCGGCAGCTTGGTTGCCAGCAGCTTGCAATGTTTCAGCGCTCAAAAGTTCAGCAACTTGTTTTGGGTCTTTAGCAGTCAAAACTTGTTGAATACCGTCTTGAGCATTTACCAATGCATCTTTAGAAGCAGCGTAGTTCAATTCAGCTAATTTCTGAGCATTTTCCAAAGCAGCTTCGCTTAAAGAAAAAGAAGTCTCGAGACCTTTGCTGTTAATTTGGGACAATTTTGCGGCGATTTGATCTTGGTTCATGTATTTCTCCAGTAATTAAGTGGTACAACTAGTCAATTAAGTGCATTTAAGGAGAATTCATTTACCTTAAATATTGCACTGCACCATGAAACTTTAACTGAAGCAATATGACAATGCAAGAACTTTTTGTTGCTATGCAACATATATTTACTAATAAAGCATTAAATTGAATAAAATCAATAACTTAAAATCTATCAATTCTGCTCATTCTTACCGAAAAGTAGCTATAGCAGCCTGTTTTGGTACTTTTTTAGAGTGGTATGACTTCCTAACCTTTGCTACTTTGGCAGTTATTTTTGCGCCTTTATTTTTCCCCTCTAGCGATCCCAATGCCGGCCTTTTGGCGAGCCTAGCTACATTTGGTGTTGGAATGGTAGTGCGGCCCATTGGAGCGGCTCTATTTGGCTCTATGGGCGACCGTATAGGCCGCAAGCCCGTGTTTATGATCACTATCGCCTTGATGGGTCTAGCGACAGTCAGCGTGGGCTTTTTACCAAGTTATGCACAGATCGGTATTTGGGCTCCAATACTGTTAGTGAGCTTACGTCTGATGCAGGGGTTATCTGCTGGCGGTGAAATTGGTGGAAGCGCAGTCTACTTAACAGAACATGCTGGCGAAGAATATCGGGGATTTAAAACCAGCTTTTTGCAGTTGATGGGGCCATTGGGAATTTTATTTTCCACCCTGCAGATTGCTTTCTTACGCCACTACCTCTCCAATGAAGAATTTTTATCATGGGGATGGCGTGTGCCCTTTTGGGTCTCCATTGTGCTGTTGGTGATTGCTTTTAAAGCGCGAATGGCATTAGAAGAGACTCCAGTGTTTTTGGAGCTCAATAAAAGCAGTGAGAAAGTGAAACACTCTTTATTAAGTAATTTCAGAGACTCACATACTCGTAAGCGGATGTTCTTACTATTTTTCTGCATCTCTGCTGGCGGAGCAGTACTCTTCTTTTCTGTGCAGGTGTATACGGCAATCTTTCTCAAAACCTCTGTGAAGCTTGCATCACAGCTCGTTGATGAACTCAGCATTTATGCAACCTTAGCCTTATTTCCCTTAACGCTATTTGCAGGCTGGCTCTCTGACAAAATTGGCCGAAAGCCTGTTGTAGTGAGTGGGTTATTTCTTGGGGCAATCTTTATTCATCCAGCCTATCAACTGCTTTTGCAATTTGGACAGGCCTCCAATCTCACTATGATCGTGCTAGTACTCACAGGCCTATCTCTTGCTCTAGCCCTAGTAGTGGGCCCACAAACTGCACTACTGGCCGAATTGTTTCCAGCAAAGACCAGAAATAGTGCCGCAACTTTTCCACATAACCTTGCGGCAGGCTGGATTGGTGGGCTATTACCTTTGATCGTGACCTGGCTTAATCAAAAATGGGGAAGTGATGTTGCAGGTCTTTGGTACCCAACCATCTTCTTAGCGTGCGGCGCGATTGTTGCTCTGCTTTATTTGCCAGAGACACATAAGACAAATTTGCATCACTAATTCAAAGAAAATCTATTTCAATGCACATCATTACTAAACAAGTCTTATGCATTCTCATGTTGATGCTTTCAGGATGGGGCTACGCACAACCCAATCCCCAATCTATCGAATTAGCAAAAATAGTACCCATAGCTGATGTACATATGCATACTTATCAGCAAAAGCCACGCTCAGCCAAATGGTGGCATGAAATGATGGATGCCAATGGTGTGATGTGGGGTGGTGCAGTTGGCGATTATCGAGAAGACGTGCAGGCTGAATTAGGAGCTAGGTATATTCCAGCCGTCGGCCAAGCGGAGTTTCGTAAGGTATTTTTTAGAGATGGTAGAAGTGGATTAATTGATCCCGAGAACGAAATCTTCAGAGATTTATATACGCGCTCAGAAATACTATTTAAAGAAGGAAAAATTAAAGGTTTTGGTGAATTTCATACTGAT
>CAILON010000026.1 GCA_903835865.1 uncultured beta proteobacterium | reverse complement strand
TTCAAATACATCTAAGCCCGCTGCAAATATCTTTCCCTCTTGAAGTGCTTGGGCTAAAGCCACATCATCGACGATTCCTCCCCGCGCAATGTTTATCAGGGTTGCAGTCGGTTTCATTTGGGCAATTTCTGTTGCGCCAATAATGTGGTGATTCTCGGGTGTGTAGGGCACAACCAAGATAACGTGATCGGCAGTACGAAGCAATTCTTCTTTGGATATATAGCTTGCGCCACAGGCTTTTTCATCGACTTCGGATAAACGATTACGATTGTGATAGATAACCTTCATCCCAAAACCAAGTGCGCGCTTTGCAATACCTTGCCCAATCCGACCCATGCCAATAATTCCGATAGTACTGTGATGCAAATCCATGCCTAAAGGGTTATGCACAATAGACCATTGATCCCATTGACCTGCGCGCACCCAATGCTCAGACTCCGTAATACGTCTAGCAGTTGCCATCAATAAGGCAAAACCAAAATCAGCAGTGGTATCTGTTAATACATCCGGCGTGTTAGTGGCCATCACCCCAGCAGCGGTAATGGCGGGAACATCAAAGTTGTTATAGCCAACGGAAATATTGGCAACGATTTTCAAGTTTTTGGCATGGGACAAGGCTTTACTATCAATGCGCTCACTCCCAGTGACTAATGCACCAGTGACGCTCTCTAACTCTTTTTCGAGCTCTTCTGGAGTGAAAACTTGATCTGCCTGATTAGATCGGACCTCAAAGGATTCCTCTAACTTGGCAAGTAAATCCGGAAATATTGCTCTAGCTACTAAAACTTTAGGTTTATTACGCATGAATACCCTTTTATTTATCGATCAATTGCTTTCTTAATCAGCGGTAGTTTACCTACGGTAGTGCAGTGAACCTCATCATCCAAGCTGGGCTTTTATTATTGCAATGCACAATAATAAAAGCCTAAGCAACAAGGGGAAACCCTCAAGCTATTAGCAGACGAATTCGATTAACCTTAGTAGGATATTGTTTTATTAAGCTGTAATTTATCAGAAGAAATAACCTTAGGAGATAGAGATGTCTGAAACAACCAACAACAGCCCACGTCGTAAGTTCTTAAAGAACGCAGCCGTTGGCAGTGCAGGCGCTGCTGCAATGGCTTTCCCAATGATTTCTTCTGCGCAAACTGTGAACTTGCGGTTTCAATCTACTTGGCCAGCAAAAGATATTTTCCATGAGTATGCCAATGACTACGCCACTAAAGTGAATGCGATGTCGGGTGGTCGCCTCAAAATTGAAGTGCTACCAGCTGGTTCAGTAGTGAAGGCTTTCGATATGTTGGACGCTGTATCTAGCGGAACATTGGATGGTGGTCATGGCGTTTTAGCTTACTGGTACGGCAAAAGTCCAGCACTAGCCCTGTGGGGATCTGGTCCTGCTTTTGGTATGGACGCCAATACACTTCTGTCATGGAATCAATATGGCGGTGGTCAACAATTACTGAACGAAATTTACAACGACCTGAAACTCGATGTAGTT
>CAILON010000025.1 GCA_903835865.1 uncultured beta proteobacterium | reverse complement strand
TTATTACCTTTTGGTGGGCCTTGGGGGCAAAAGTTTTTTAGGCATTCCGCTAGTCTTTTCCTTCACGGGAATCCTCATTGCCTCCCTCATCGTCAATCTCCCCTTCGCTATTCAGCCAATTCAGCGTGCTTTTGAGTCGATTAATCCGGATATTCGAGAAGCCGCCCAAGTCAGCGGACTGTCTAATTGGCAAATCTTTCGCTTAATTGAGCTACCTTTGGCATGGAAAGGCATCACCAGTGCGACCGTCCTGACTTTTGCTCACACCCTAGGAGAATTTGGAGTTGTCCTGATGGTTGGCGGAGCCATTCCCGGTGAAACTAAAACTGTTTCGATTGCTATATATGACAAGGTGCAAAGTTTTGATACCTCTGGTGCAGGGGCACTTGCATTACTACTACTGGGGGTCTCTCTGCTAGCCATTGCGCTGTCATACGGTGTTTTTGGAAGAGCCTCTTCCCAAAAGCATAAAGGGGGAGGCTAATGCTAAAGCTCAAAATTAGCCAAACCTTACCGAATCCACTGCAAATAAGCTTGGAGTGCGCAGCAGGTCAATTGCATGCGCTCGTAGGGCCATCGGGGAGTGGCAAGACTAGCACTCTGCGAACTATTGCAGGACTAAATCAAGCAAATTCCGGAAAGATTGAATGCGATAACGAAGTATGGTTCGAGGGGAATGATGTTGGTGGCATTAAACAGAATCTTTCCCCAGCAAAACGCTCTTGTGGATTCTTATTTCAACAATATGCCCTCTTTCCCCATCTTTCAGCCATTGAAAATGTAGCCATTCCTCTGCAAAACTCAGCATTTCAAATCGATCAGCGTATGGCGATTGCTCAAGATTGGCTTAAGCGCATGGGAATTGCCGACCTTGCTAACCGAATGCCACATCAACTCTCTGGTGGACAGCAGCAACGCGTAGCACTTGCAAGAGCATTAGCAAGGCAGCCAAAAATTCTATTATTGGACGAACCATTCTCCGCCGTTGATGCCCCTACCCGTCAAAGTCTTTATAAAACTCTTGCTGACTTACGTAAAGATTTGAACATCCCTATCCTTTTAGTAACGCATGACTTAAGAGAGGCCGACTTACTTGCGGATCGAATTACGGTGATTGATAACGGGATTAGCTTACAAACTGCTGAACCGCAAGTGCTGTTTCAAAAACCCAGAAATTCGCGCGTAGCTGAACTCGTCGGTATTAGCAATTTGTTTCATGGTGTATTTAACGTGGGTAATCTCACCTGGGATGGCTGCCAAAAAACTTTTAACGTTGCCGATAAAGGGAGGATCCCGCCAAATGCCCAAGTTGCTTGGGTGATACCGCAAGCTGGAATAAGTATTCATCAGTCATCCTCTGGCCTCACTGTTCCAGCTACTGCTGCAGAAATTAGTAGCCTAGGTCAAATTGCGGTAGTTCAATTTCACATTGAAAATAGTCCCCACAAGATTGAATGGGTTGCCTCAGCATCTGAGATCAAGAGACTGAATATGGAAGTCGGCAGTCTCATGCATATTGAAGTAGATGGCAATCAAATTCACATCATGCCGCTAAGACCCATTAATGACCCAAGACGTTTTATTGATCATTGAGGGGCTACTCCCTACGAAGCATGAGTAAGGCATCAAATCTTTTCTTGGCTGCTCGGCCAGCTTTTTTATCAATCACATTATTGGGTTGCTTAATAGGCCTTGTTTTGCCAAGCAACACTAAGGGGGCCTGGGCAATCAACTTACTTGCTATAGGTCTTGCTTTATCGGTGCATGCGGCAGCAAATCTTCTAAATGATTATTTTGATCATCTCAATGGTAGTGATCAAAATAACCGCAGCCGAATTACACCATTCACGGGTGGGAGTCGATATATCCAAAACCAGTTACTGACACCATCCCAGATATACGGACTTGGTTTAATACTCATGGTTGTATGCACTGTGCTCGGAATTTATATCTGCTCAAAGACTACTTGGCAATTGATTCCAGTCGGAATGATTGGAGTAGCAGTTGCTTGGTCCTACTCTGCGCCGCCACTTGAACTGATGTCTAGAGGGGTTTTAGGGGAAGCGGCAATCGCAATTGCTTGGTCCTTGCTCGTGGTTGGGTTTGCCAGTCTTCAAGAAAATGCTATTGCTTTTAAATCTATCCCTATTGGCTTGGCCTATGGATTAATGGTATCCAACATCCTCCTAGTAAATCAAATTCCTGATATTGAAGCAGATCAATTGGCTAGAAAATATACGCTGGCAACCACGCATACACGCCAAGGTTTAAGTTATTGGTATACCGGCATTTATATCACTGGGTATGCATTTCAATTTTCCGGAATTTATTTCTTTGATGTTCCAAAAGAATCCCTTGTCACACTTCTTCTGCTGCCTATGTTTCTTCTTTGCGGCAAGGGAGTATCAAACCCCGAAAAAACCAATGATCAAACTAGAAAACTGATAGTGCGCAACATGATAGCTGTGCACTTATATTCATTACTTTTATGCTTGAGCCTGCTCAAAGGCGCTTAATGCATCTGCAGCATACATAAGGGAAGGACCACCGCCCATATAAACTGCCATACCTAGACACTCAATCACCTCTTGTTTGGTAGCCTTGAGCTTAACCAAGGCTTGCGTATGAAATCCCAAACACCCATCACATCTAGCAGCGACACCAAGAGCAAGAGCAATTAACTCTTTCGTCTTTTTATCGAGCACTCCATCCTTAGTGGCAGCTGCAGCCATATCCCCAAACCCTTTCATGAGGTCTGGGGCTTCTGCTCTGAGATGCGCTAAGGAAGCAGAGATATCTTTTGTAATCTGCTTATATTCTTTAGGCATTATTAATCTCCAATCACCACTTTATTTGCAGCAACCACTACCGCCACAAGAATCCCCGCCAGCTGTATTAATGCCCAACAAGGGATAGGCGGGACAGAATCTAAATAAACCTGTTGCAAGCGGAACAATGCCAATCCACCCCCAAGCACCTACAGTTCCGGTAATAGCCAAGCCAATCAGGATTAAGCCAACAGCCATACGTAAGATACGATCAACACTGCCAACATTGCATTTCATATTAAGACTCCTTTTGGTTATTTACTACAATAATTTTGATACAACACATCCATTACGACTAAAGCTACATTACCAGTTAGAGAGTAATAAATTTGTTTACCCTCTCTTCTAGTCTCTACTAACTCTTCATTGCGCAATACTGCTAACTGCTGCGAAAGAGTTGGCTGGTGAATATCAAGACAGTCCTCAAGTTCACCAACACATTTTTCACCCTGACCAATTTGACAAAGCAACATCATGCGATCTCTATTTGAGAGCACCTTCATTAAGCGGCAAGCGTCATCAGCTGATGCTTGCATCTTTTTTAAATTAATGTTGATATCAATAGCATTCATGGGGGTCTTGATTAATTTAATGGCACGCCGACCAATGGGCGTCCCTCAAGTGTCCAAAGATATAAAGAGCCGTCATATAACTTAGTTGATTTATTGCCAACCAATTCAGACATCACAAACCAGCCACCGGCCGCTAAATGGCCAGTATTGCAATATGCAATGGTTGGACCTTTAACACTTAAACCGTTAGCCATCATTAATGCGTCATAAGTATTCTTCTGCCAGAAGTACAGCGCGCCATTCATTGGCTTGGCCAATAACTCAGGTGCCAGCTGTTTAGAGCCTGCAATATGTCCAAAGGTCTGAACATCTGGACGCTTAGCAAGACCTAAATACTGCGCAGGTTGACGCGCATCTAATAGTTGTGGCTTACCCTCTTTAGATGCTGCCGCTACCTCATCTGAGCTTGCAATCAACTCTTGGCGAAAGGCTTTAGCAGCCCAATTACCAGTAACTTTTGGAGCGTTAGCAGTTGTATATTCACGACCTTGACTTAACCAGCCAGCAATACCACCATCCAAAACTGCTACACGATCTTCTCCATACACTTTGAATGACCAGTATGTTCTTAAAGCCTCATCAATATCAGACATATCCTGACC
>CAILON010000024.1 GCA_903835865.1 uncultured beta proteobacterium | reverse complement strand
CCTCAACAAGCGTAGAGTTGTCTCGAAGATTGTCAGAACCCTCAAAGGTTCTCAAGCTTTTAATGTGAGTATCTTTGTACTCGTTGAGCTCCTTAGGAAGCTCCCATACCCAATGGCTACCACTCCCCATTCCAACTTTTTTTGCCTCAACACCTAACTTCTTCTTGGCTCTGTTCATTGTTGACCTAGAGTAACCAGCGCCCATACAATCCTTCGCCATCTCATTTGCGCTTACTTCACTTAATTTCAGCAGGTCCGATATAAGCCTCATACAGTCAGATAAAGATCCACCATCAGGATCATCCTCGGCATCAACTAATAACTCTCTAGCGGTACCCTCAAGCGCTGATCCCCATAGGACTCTGGAAGTTTCAATACCGCTATCTGTAAATGCATTTTCTACCGAGTATTCAAATCCACCCTCATCAGAACCAATATTCGACTTAGCTCGTAAAAAGATGCGGATGTCTTCACCATTTTCACTTTTACCTTTTGAGGCAACTAAGACGACCCTTGCAACTGCACCAAAAGCAATGCTGCCGGTGATGCGCTCAATTGGCTCTCTTCCAGAGGTTCCTTTTGAGAAATGAGTGATCCCAATAATTGCAAAATCCATTGCCTCAGACATTTGTACAAGCGGTGCCAAATCTTTTCTTACCTCAGCATTTTTGTGGGAGTCTCCATTCACCACTGAGACGATTGGGTCAATGATGAGTAATTTCACATTACCTACATTAGCGAGAGCAAATTGCAAAATTGGCATGTCGGAACTTGGGTTAAATGGTCTCTCACCATCCGCTCCCATCACTCCCTGAATAAAATGTACCTTATCCAAATCAGCCCCCATGGCCATAAGCCTAGGTGTAAGGGTGTCAGTTATGTCATCCTCGCCCGTCCAAATAACTACATTGCCGGACGGTGCTTTAGACCCGTCCGGAAATCTGCCTCCCGTAGTTATGCTGGCGGCCAACGCAAGACTAATTGTGGTCTTCCCAGTACCAGCTATCCCTCCAAGTAAATGAATCTTTCCGCAAGCTACCCAGCCCTGCCATAACCAATTGATAGGTTGAGGCGTAAGTTGGGAAGCCTTCAAAAGAATTACTCCTTGATATGGTTTTTCCTCACGGGGAATTAAAGGCAAAGCCTCTACTTCCACCTTTCCAGCGAGAGGATATAAAGCGAGCCAATCGACCACATCCCCTTTTATAGGCACTCCAAGCCGATCAACATCGATTTCCTCAACCTTGCAATCCAAGCCCTCTAGGATGGCTTTAACAGCCTTTGCATGGGTTGCGCCTGCCTCATCGTTATCAGCCCATATAACAGTAAGCTTTCCACGCAATGGCTCGAAATCAGCCCCTTCATGAGAGGTAGCCCCTCCGCTGGTAGTTGCAACAATCCCAAGTTCACAAAGTCGATCAGCCTTTTGTTCGCCCTCCACCCAAAAAATAGTTTGCGCATCTTTAATTAGAGGCAAGTTATAAAGCGGTTTCTTGCCACTGAATTTGGGTTCACCAAATTTAAAACCTGTGCCGGTATTGCAGAATGGGCGTATTAACTTCTCCTTCCTTTCTGGGTGATACAGACGCATTCTTGAATACAAAATCTCACCATTCACATCTGTGTAGTGATGTAGTGATTGCGGCAGGTAACCATCACCTATAAATCCAGTCGCCAATCTCTTTGCTTCAGTTTTAATAAGCTGCTTATCCATGGTCACTCCAAGCTCCAAGAGCCCTGGCAGCATCCTTAAAAGCTAACCCATAGCGTTTCTGATGAAACGCCAGAATATCCCCGCCCTTTTCACCACACGCAAGACATCTAAATGCACCATTTTCAATGCGAATTCTTAGGCTTGGCTTGTTATCCTCATGGAAAGGGCAAATTGCTGAGCGCCACTCACCCCCTCCAATTAAATTAAGCCCCTGCGCTGAGAAATAGCAAACTGGATCTGGCAATTGATTCTTATTAAATCGGTTATTCATTTAGAAATTTCCTCACAAATATCACACTAGAAGGGAATGTCATCGCATAGGCGATTCTGCATAAAAGAGTATTCAATCTGACTAATCAACCCCTTTTCCAAAAGATGCTTTAAACGCTCCGGCATCCGGCCTTCAACTTCTCGCATTTGCTCCCGACTCTGTTCGTTGCGTATTTCATAGATAGTCTTTCCATAACCTCTCAGTAAATTCATTTGCTTATCTAGCTCAGAAATTAATTGCTCTGTTTGAAGCAGAGTTTTGCACTCAGGAATTAGAGATTGGATTTCTTTATTTAGGGCTTTTGTTACAGAAAGTTGAATTTTTACTCGCATAATGCCTCCGCAAACTGTTGAAAGATAATTCTGTGTCTATCACCCACATCGCTAATTTGATTTAAGAATTCCAAGTAATTGACGGCTTTGGGATCAAGCAAAAATTCATTTGTAGCTAATTCTTGAATTAACTTAAAAATCAATGCACGTGTCTGATATTGAAATTGGGTCTGAACTGAAGTTGGAATATCAGCGCTCTTCATGCGTCTCCCTCCTTGTAAGAAAGTGGGTTAGCAAGAAATTTGTGTAATTCCCTATTCTGATAAAAAGTGCATCGAATCCCCATTCGTATGGGCTTTGGAGCTCTTCCTTGTAGGCTTAGGCGCCTAAAGGTTTCTCGGCAGACAGGGGAAAATTCTGAAAATTGAGACCATCTACTACACCCATCATGGGG
>CAILON010000023.1 GCA_903835865.1 uncultured beta proteobacterium | reverse complement strand
TGTTTTATTACTAGCAACCAATAAATGTGAAGAGTAGGCAACCATGGTTACCGGCGCAAAATCCTTAAGCACATTAAATGGGAGACTGGTATAGAGCGTCTGACTTATAGCTAGCGTACCCACATCCATCAGCAATAAGGTGTAACCATCTTTGGCTGAACGTGCCACACCCTGCGTGCCAATATTGCCGCCAGCGCCCGGCTTATTCTCTACAACAACCGAAGCACCAATGGCCTCACCAAATGCAGGCGCGACTAGGCGGGCTACGATATCGTTTGTACCCCCAGCAGTCTGCGGAACCACTAAAGAAATCGGTTTATTAGGATAGGGTTGTGGCTGCGCTGCCAGTTGCAAAGCCACGCAGCCCAACATCGCACCCAAGATATATTGATATAAAATTTTATTCATTTTTTTGTCTCACTATTTAATATGATTTAAGCGATTACGCACATCTCCCACATGTCCCTTTAAGTCATACAGCTCTTTAGCATCCAACCTAGACACCTTGATATTGCCCACACGCTTTTCAATCGAGTCTAGATCTTTAAAGTTCTTTTCCCTCAGATCAGGATTAAGGGCATTTTTATCAATCATTTTCAGCTCTTCATATACCCGAGCAAGCTTGAGCTTGAGTAGCAAATTACTGGCTGCTGGAAGATAAGTAAAGAGTGGAATCAGTATTACCAAAAGAGGAATGATGATCTTCATAAAGCGGCCAACCCATACCGCCGTCCAGAAAGGCAGGTTTCGATGTAAAAAAGAAGGGCCATCCTTAATATAAATATCTGCGTCCTGCTGCAAAGGAAAGTCTAAGCCTGTATTTGAAGGAAACTCGCCCGTTTTTTGTAAGCGAGAATAGGATTTCAAAATATCGTAAGAAGCGCCCATCATCAGCGACACCATTGCAGGGCTAATACTGCTTTGAGCCACCAGGGTTGCAGTTGGCGCTAGCACCTGAATATCTTGACGAGGCAAGTCATATTCAATACTCAATAAACCTCTAGGTACATTGACCTTTGATAAATAAGGAAGATTGCGAGTATAGGCATCGGCTTGATCAAAATTCATTAGGCGAATACCAGGAATCGTATAAAACTTTTCTAATATGGGTGCCTCAGCAGCAGCCACAATAAATGCCGCATCTAATTCACCAGTAGTGAGCTTTTTAATGGCCTCATCGGGCTTTAACTTTTCAGCATAGATAGCATTATCAGAAATCCCACTTGCCTTTAGCAGGGTCCGACTTAAGACTAATGTGCCGCTACCCTCATTACCTATTGAGACACGCTTACCTTTTAATTGACTCAGTACTCGTAACTGGCCACTCTCATTTTTAAAAGCAGGTTCGCGATACCAGACCCAAACTGGTTCGTAAAACATTCCAGCAATAGAAACTAAATGGGGATATTTTTTAGTATTTGCTACCCCGCCTTGAACCATTGCAAAGGCAACCCCTGATTTTGGATCGCTTAATAAAGCCAAGTTATCTAAAGTGCCGCCCGTTGCCTTGACTTGGAGTTCAACCCCTTCTTGATTTACCTCAGACTTCAAGCGCTCGCCAAACTGGTAATAAAGACCAGAGGGAAAACCAGTCGCCATCTCAATAGTCTTGGGTGGCGGTGGGATGAGAATCCATAAAACCCCAAAAAGGATGGCCAGAAGCAATAAAAAACTAAAGGCAATGGCCCACGGGTTATAAAGGTGTTTTTTTAAGGAATGCATCTTATTCTCTGTTCTTTTTTTCATTATGCCCCGAGCCTTGAAATTGGCAAAAGAATCAATTTTTTAAATAAATCGAGATAAGATGAGGCTTTTGCAAGCCCTAGAGATCATCATGAATCAAGCAAAAGTAGCCCTGGTAACCGGCGCTGGAACTGGTATTGGTAAAGCAGCCGCCAAAGCACTCCTCAAGGGGGGATTTAATATCGTACTCACCGGACGCAATCTAGAGAGACTTCAAAAAGCCATTAGCGAAATCGGTGGCAATGACAGCAACTGCCTCGCGGTTTCTTGTGACGTCGGTAAACCTGCAGAGGTGAAAGCGCTATTTGCTGCCCTTAAAGATAAATTTGGCCGTATAGATGTGCTTTTTAATAACGCCGGTATGGGTGCTCCAGCCATCCCCATGGAAGACATTACTTATGAGCAGTGGATGAATGTCGTCAATGCCAATCTTTGCGGCGCATTCTTATGTTCACAAGAAGCTATTCGCATGATGAAGGCGCAGTCGCCACAAGGAGGCAGAATTATTAATAATGGCTCGATTTCTGCGCATGCACCTAGACCCATGTCTGCGCCCTACACCTCTACCAAGCATGCCATTAGCGGCCTAACCAAAACCATTGCCTTAGACGGTCGCCCATTTAATATTACGTGCGGACAAATTGATATCGGCAATGCAGCTACTGAAATGACAGAACGTATGGCTAACGGCATATTGCAAGCCGATCAATCCATCAAGATTGAGCCACGCATGGATGTGACGCATGTGGGTGAAGCTGTTCTCCATATGGCGCAACTTCCACTAGAGAGCAATATTCTGTCGATGACTATCATGGCCACGAAGATGCCGTTTGTTGGCAGAGGCTAACTAGCCACAACTGCCCAAGTGACCACATTGGGTGCAGTAATCGCACCCATCTTTTCGAATCATCGCATGAGCACCACATTCACTACATTTTTTTCCAGCCATTACTGGGGGGCTACTTATATTGGGTATGGCCATCTCTGTGAGATCATTCATTGAGTTGCCATTTCGGCGCTCAATGATGTTCTGAATTGCATAAGCGATGGCAGCAACTTCAGAATCGTGCCACAAAGGCATCCGTGTTCCGTCAATCTTTTCAAATGTTCCAAGCCTTACTGCACCACGATCCCAGGCAACCTTTCTCATATCACTAAGAGCGCGTTCCAAGAATCCACCTCGCGCCGCTAGAGAAAGCAAACGCATACTGGAAGTTATCCACTGCTGTGACTCGCCATTCTGGCCAACTGGCATAAAGAACTCAATGGCTCGTTCTATATAACCCTCCTCGCTGTCTTTGACTGGAATTGAAATAAAGGAAACAACCAAGTACAAGGTTTTGCGCCCTTCCTGTGTCCAATATTCGATCTTCTCAGCAACTGCAGGCAAAATTCCCTTAGGACGACTCTCCACGACTGCCCGCATCGGATCAATCTCATCACCAAGAACTGCAGATATAACTGGCTTCTCGGAATGCAACTCTAGTACCGCACCCAAAATACCATTCGGGCGATAAGTGGCCAGCCCTTTTAAATTAGCCTGCCACGCTTGGGTATACAGACTCTTAAAATCCTCATAAGGATAATCAGCAGGAACATTCACTGTTTTAGAAATTGCTGTATCAATAAAAGGCTGCACCACTTGCATCATCGCAATATGATCGGTGGCAGCCATCTCTAAAGCAGAAACAAAATAAGGTGGCAATTGCTCTACGTTGCCACCAAGATCGCGATACATGCGCCATGCATGATCTTCAACCGCATATTCACTTGTGCTGCCATCGGCTTCACGCTTCTTGCGACGATAAACCCATGAAAATGCGGGCTCAATACCATTCGAGGCATTATCCGCAAAAGCCAAGCTCACTGTTCCAGTGGGCGCAATAGAAAGCAAGTGGCTATTGCGAATACCAAACTGGCGGATGTCCTGCTTTAACCGATCGTCCAAACGACTGACAAAGCTTTCTGCACCAAGATATTTTTCAACATCCAAGGCTGGAAATGCGCCCTTCTCTTTGGCCAAATCAATCGAGGCCTCGTATGCTGCATCACGCATGATGCGCGCTATCTTTGCAGCAACGATTCTTGCTCCCTCTTGGTTATAAGGAAGCTTTAACATCACCAAGGCATCTCCCAGTCCTGTGAAACCCACGCCAATGCGACGCTTAGCCTTCGCCTCAGCTGCCTGCTCTGGGAGTGGCCAGTAGGTGGCATCTAGCACGTTGTCGAGCATCCGTACTTGAGTTTTAACAACTGCTGCAAATGCCTCAAAATCAAAACTGGGTTCTGCAATAAACCCGAAAGGATTTTTCACAAATCTAGGCAAAATAATGGGTCCTAAATCGCAGCAGCCATAAGGAGGAAGAGGCTGCTCTCC
>CAILON010000022.1 GCA_903835865.1 uncultured beta proteobacterium | reverse complement strand
GTTGCCAGAAAACCGCCTCCCTGCCTTCTTAATCCCGTTCACGGAAAGTTGGAATGGAATATGCCATGCGCTAGAGCATTGCTACTTTCTGGAGGCTTTGCTGGATTCCTATCTGGCTTACTGGGAGTTGGGGGCGGATTTATTATTGTTCCAGCCTTAAAGCGCTACACAGACCTTCCGGTTCAATCCATTGTGGCAACTTCTTTAGGAGTACTAGCCATCATCTCTGGCGGCAGTACTCTTATCTCTATAGCGGCAGGAAACTTTGATTACCTTATTGCAGCACCATTTTCTTTTGGGGCGCTAGGCGGCCTATTGGTTGGTAGGGCTTTTGGCAAAAAGTTGAGTGGTCCTAGGCTACAGCAAATCTTTGCTGCCCTTACCTTTGCGGTAGCCGTGAGTCTAATGCTCAAAGGCCTTACAAGCTTATGATTCGAACGTTCAGTACCAAATAAAAAAGCCCTGGATTCCAGGGCTTTTTCTTTAAAACGCTATGCAAATATGTCTTAGTGACTGCTTGCACCACCTAAGTAGGCAGCTTTCACTGCAGGATCATCTTTCAGCTTGGCAGCTGGTCCGTGAGTAGCAATCTTGCCGTTCTCAAGAACATAACCATAGTCAGCAACGTTGAGAGCTGCGGCGGCAAACTGCTCCACCAACAACATCGTCACACCTTGAGACTTCAAGTTAGAGATGATCTTAAAGACCTCTTCCACCAAAATTGGTGCAAGACCCATTGAAGGCTCATCCAAAAGAATGATTTCAGGGTTCAGCATGACGGCTCGAGCCATTGCCAACATTTGCTGTTCGCCGCCCGATAGAGTCCCAGCTAATTGATTACGACGCTCTTTTAAGCGCGGGAACATTTCTAAAGACTTTTCAAGGTCTTCCTTAATGTCACCCTTAGGACGGCTGCCAGTAAAACGAGGGAAGGCCCCAAGCAATAAATTGTCGTTCACCGACATGGTTGTAAAAACACGGCGACCTTCTGGACTGTGTGCCAAACCTAGGCGAGCGATTTTATAAGAGTCGTAACCGTCAATTTTTTCACCACTTAAGGTAACTTCACCGCCCGTTGGCTTGATCATGCCGGTAATGGCACGCATCGTCGTTGTTTTGCCGGCACCGTTAGAGCCAATCAAAGTAATGACTTGTCCTTTAGGAACATCAATATTGATGCCATGGAGGACTTTAACTTTGCCGTAGCCTGCTTCAAGATTCTTAATAGATAACATGGTATTTACCGATTCAATATGTTCTAGTGATTAAGTACCCAAGTAGGCATGAATCACCTTCTCGTCTGCCTGAACTTCAGCTGGTTTACCTTCTGCAATCTTCTGACCGAAGTCCAAGACCGAAACGGTATCGCAAACTGACATCACCACATCCATGTGATGCTCAATCAGGATGAAGGTAATACCGCTATCGCGGATCTTGCGAATAATGCGCAAGAGTTCTTTAATATCTGGGGAGGTTAGGCCAGCCGCTGGCTCATCTAACAAGAGCAACTCAGGATCGAGCGCCAATGCACGCGCAATCTCCAAGAGACGTTGCTTACCATAGGGCAAGTTACGCGCTTCTTCATTCGCTAGATCTTCTAGGCCAACGAATTTAAGTAGTGCCAATGCACGAGCATGCGCTTCAGCCTCTTCTCGTTTATAACGCGGCAGATGTAAGGCAATTTCAACGATGTTCGACTTGAAGGTATGGTGCAAGCCAACCAAAATATTTTGGATCGCCGTCATTTCACCGAAAAGCTGAACGTTTTGGAAGGTACGAGCAATACCTGATAAAGCAATATCAGATGAAGTCTTACCAACGACGCTCTCACCTGCGTATAAAACGCTACCAGCAGTTGGCACATAAATACCGGTCAACACGTTCATCATCGTGCTCTTACCGGAACCATTCGGGCCAATTAAGCCATGAATCGTGCCGCGCTTAACGCTGAGATCAACATTATTTAAGGCTTTCAAACCACCGAACTGCATTAATAGTGACTCAACTTTGAGAAGTTCTGCGCCCGTATTTTGATTAGCAACAGTACTAATAAAGCTAATGGAGTCATCCACCACTTCAGCATCTTCACCGCGAGTGGTTTTTGCTTTTCCAACCATCGACTGATAGAAGCTCTTAGTAAAACCAACGATACCGTTTTGCAAGTAGTACACCACCAACAAAATCATGAAGCCGAAAATACT
>CAILON010000021.1 GCA_903835865.1 uncultured beta proteobacterium | reverse complement strand
TGAAATAGCTTATTAAGCACTATTTCACATAACCTTTTATTTGGAGAGTATTACTATATGGCTTCTTATAAAGAGCTTTTAGCCCAGCGCGAACATTTAGATAAACAGATTAAAGAGGCAATTGCGCTTGAAAAAGCGGATGGCATTGCCAAGGCTAAGTTGATTATTGATCAATATCATTTAACAGCTTCCGACCTTTTTAACCGTAAAGTAGGAGCCCGTAGCGCAGGCAGTAAGGTTGCGCCTAAGTATCGCAATCCCGCTACCGGTGAAACCTGGACAGGACGTGGCAAAGCCCCCAAATGGATTGAAGGTAGAGATCGCAGTAGCTTTATCATATAAGTTGTTGATTTAAATGTATTTTATTAAAAAGCCGCTTAAGAAAGCGGCTTTTTAATTACTGGCACTTCCTGGCTAGCGCCTCCACAAAGAACGGCTCTAATAAATCATGGCGACTTTGATAGCTCCAAGAGGGATCTAGCTCTGGATTAGTGGCTGGATAGCCAACAATGTGGGGGTTTGACTCAATCAGACCATTTTCTAGCTCTTTTTTGATGCTTTCAGTGAGCGTGGCCCTGCTGCTGTTTTCATCCACTAAGTTCACCACGCCTGGATGGAGTCTGATAAATCCTTCATCTACCAATATAGGAATGCGTTGCGTATCCTTGTTTTTACTCAAATAATGGATGAGATGTACTTGCTCTACTGGTGGAATAAGAGCATCTAGAAATATAAGGTCAGGAGCAATGGAGACTGCTTTCATCAGACCCTCTAAGCTATCAATAGCGACCTCCATTTCAACTTTCAGTTGCCAATCTTTAGTCGATTCAAGCAATTCTTGGCCATTCTCGAACCGCCGAAATATACCTAAGGCAACACAGTTTTGAGTGGTTTTTTGTCTCATGGCCCGCTTTCTTCTTTGGAGTTGCTGCTCTAAAGAGCTAGCCAATATCCGTCTATGACCCCCACGCGTTTTCCAGGCGATTAACTCTCCTAGCTCCACCATTTTTTGTACAGTTCCTAGCGAAACTTGTAAAACCTTTGCGCTCTGCCTGGTGCTGAGATATTCCATATCTGGGGTAATTGTTTTCATACTTCCCTTAATTTTTTTATTAATCCAATTGAAGATTTAGAGAATAAGAATCAAATTTATTTGAATCTGTCGGGGGATATTGAAAGCGCAGTAGGAAAATTCTTATTAATTCTGTATTTCTAGGGAAATACCCCCAAATGAAGAGAAATCAGGGAAAGCCCTTTATAAATCAATGGTTAATCGTGTTAAATTACTGTCGTAGTAGCAGTAATTGCACAGAGCAATTCGTGAAACGGTATAGCCGTGTAACGAATGGTTATAACCACAGTTTTTAATCGGGAAACCCGATGAAAGGTGAGCATCATGATGCAGGACCAAAGAGATAACTCGTATCTCTTCGGCGGAAACGCCCCCTATGTAGAAGAACTCTACGAATCCTACTTGCATGATCCGACTTCAGTAGAAGCGCATTGGCGAGATTATTTTGATAACGTGAAACAAGTCCCCGCGGTCGATGGTTCTACGCGAACCGATATTGCCCATGGACCGATTGTTGCGTCATTTGCTGAACGCGCAAAGCAGGGCCCCATCAGAACAATTTCTGATTCGGCTGACTCAGAAATGGGGCGCAAGCGTGTTGCAGTCCAGCAAATAATTGCAGCGTACCGAAACGTCGGTAATCGCTGGGCAGATATTGATCCTTTAAAACGTACGGAACGCCAGGATATTCCTGAGCTTGATCCAGTTTTCTACGGATTTACTGATGCCGATATGGATATCGTCTTCAATACCAGCAATACATTCTTTGGTAAGTCAGAGATGACTTTGCGCGATTTACTCCAAGCATTGCGTGAAACGTATTGCGGCACGATTGGTGCCGAGTTCATGTTTATTGCGGACCAAAAGATTAAGAAGTGGTGGCAAGAAAAATTAGAATCCATTCGCTCAACCCCAAGCTTTAATGTCGAAGAAAAGCGTCAGATTCTCGATCGCATAACAGCGGCAGAGGGTCTAGAACGCTATCTTCAGGCTAAGTATGTTGGGCAGAAACGCTTCTCTCTAGAGGGTGGCGAGAGCTTTATTGCCTGTATGGACGAGTTAATTCGTGAAGCAGGCTCAAAGGGCGTTCAAGAGATTGTGATTGGCATGGCCCACCGTGGCCGCCTCAACGTTTTGGTGAACACTTTGGGCAAGATGCCTAAGGATCTCTTTGCTGAGTTCGAGCATACGGGCCCTGAAACATTGCCAGCGGGTGACGTTAAATATCACCAAGGTTTCTCAAGCGATATTTCCACTCCAGCAGGTCCAGTACATTTGTCCTTGGCATTTAATCCCTCCCATTTAGAAATCGTTAATCCAGTCGTTGAAGGCTCTGCACGCGCTCGTATGGAGCGTCGAGGAGATTTGCTGGGTGAGCAAGTGTTGCCTGTCTTGGTACACGGTGATGCTGCTATTGCTGGTCAGGGTGTCATGCAAGAAACTTTGGCAATGTCAGAGGTTCGCGGCTATTCCACTGGCGGTACGGTCCACATTGTGATTAATAACCAGATTGGTTTCACCACATCTGATCCACGCGACTTGCGTT
>CAILON010000020.1 GCA_903835865.1 uncultured beta proteobacterium | reverse complement strand
GTGAATCTCTCCGCGCTTATAACGTACCGCCAGATCCATTGCTCTACGCCTTTAGAACGCTCTCGTTTCAGCTGGGTAAATCTCGTACGGCAGATTTCATAGACATCAGCTATTCCCCAGCGATGTCACAACTGCAAATCGATAATCAAATGCAGCTAGTGGATAAGCCATGTGATAACTGGAAAAGCAATATTCGCTTTAACTTAGACCCTGAGGTAAGCGCTGCTAGTGCAGGGAACGCCCCCAAGACAGATCAATTCCTCATAGCCCAATTTTCCGGGGCCTTTCCGAATACTTGCAAGGGCGTCTATTACAACGTCGTTGCCTTAGATGCCAATACCTTCTTGACTCAGGGCTTCGCTGCTGCATGGGAAAAAGCAGGAGGTACTTGGACTCAACCCCCTATCGGTAAGAGTGCTACCGTTCCTTTAGCTGCCAGACTCTTACTGCAGTTCGAAGGAATTAATCTAGCCGATGATGTACAAGACATTAATAAATATTCGAACAATGTCATGGCGCGGCAACTCCTACTTACCTTGGCTCTTGAGAGAATGGGCAAGCCGGCGACAACGGCCAATGGTGAACTCGTTATTCAAAGTTGGCTCAAGCAAATGGGCTTAGAGTTTCCGGGGCTGGTGATTGAGAATGGCTCAGGCTTATCACGTAATGAAGCCATCTCTTCAGGACAAATGAATCAACTACTCTTATTAGCTCGTAATTTACCTGTGTCTGAAGTTTTTTATAACAGCTTGCCGCTGGCTGGCACTGATGGCACGATGAGAAATCGTCTCATGACACAACTGCGTAAATTTTTACATCTGAAAAAGAAACCGGAAGTTCGCATGAAGACAGGTTCACTTGCTGATGTTAGGGCAATATCGGGATATGTCTTAAGTAAGTCTGGAAAGCTATACGCTGTTACTTCTTTTATCAATCACCCCAATGCCTGGAGAGGCCTAGAGGCACATGATCAATTGCTGTCGTGGCTACTAGAAGATGTTCCGGAACCAAAACACGCACGCTGAAGTCGATCTCTAACGCCATCCCACTCTTCGCCAGCAGGAGGCTCTGGGAACAAAATCAGATCCCAACCCTGTTGATCCAAGTCTCGTAAAGAGCGATAAAGGCGACTAGCAAAGGCAGCACCGTCACTAGGCATGATGACTTCTTCAAAATGTACCGAGGGATGACCATCATGACCTAAGGAGGATTCTGAATCGAGCACTGCTACAGCTACGCGCGATTTAATATCTGGAAATTCACTTAAGGCGTCTAAGACTCTACCTGGTGCATAAAGGCGCAAAGGTGTTGTCGGCGCGTAATGGGCAAGCAGACTTCCTGAAACTCGCGGAAGTACCTCTTCATCTTTTTTGAGAGCTTCGCCAGGTTGAATAACTTTGATACCCGTTTTAGCCAAAATCTCACTAGGAGTAATCGCTCCGGGCCTTAGAAGAATCGCCTTATCGCCCGAAGACATATCAATAATGGTGGACTCAATACCAACCTCACAGTCACCACCATCTAAAACCATCAGATCTAACATGCCTTCAAATTCATTGCGAACATCAGCCGCGCTAGTTGGTGAGACTTTGCCAAAACGATTGGCTGAAGGCGCTACTACCCCACCCTTAAATTTACGAAGCAACTCTTGGGCAATAGGATGAGCTGGTGCACGAATAGCGACGGTATCTTGGCCGCCTGTGAGCTCATTTAAAACACTCTTATCTTTTTTAAAGACGAGCGTAAGAGGGCCTGGCCAAAAGGTATTCGCTAGCAGCAATGCGTCTGCAGATAAATCACGCACCCAAGAGCTAAGTAAAGCAGCCCAATCAATTTTGGCAACATCATATTTATCAGGCGCAGCCAGATGGACAATAAGCGGATGGTTAGACGGCCTGCCTTTAGCAGCAAAGATTTTTTTAATGGCTTCTGGATTTTTAGCGTCAGCTCCCAAGCCATAGACCGTCTCGGTTGGGAAGGCGACTAAACCGCCATCACGCAAGGATTGCACTGCTTCATTGATCACTGCAGAAGATTGCAGTGGCGTACTATCGGTGGACATTTCTAGGGCTCGATGCCTAATTCAGTAGCGACTGCTGCGCAGTTTTGACGGGCTTCATTTAAAGCCTCGCCTAAACAATTAATGTGGCCCATTTTTCTACCTACTCGTGGGGCAGACTTGCCATAGAGATGTAACTTTGCATCCGGATGCGCCAATACTTTATTCCATGCAGGCTCTCGAGCTTGATCGTCATCACCCTCAAACCACAGATCACCCAAGATATTGAGCATTGATACGGGGGCTAGTTGGCGAGTATCGCCGAGTGGTAAGCGCGCCATGCTTCTGACTTGCTGCTCAAACTGGCTGCTGACACAAGCATCCATGGTGTAGTGACCCGAATTATGCGGACGTGGTGCGATTTCATTGGCAATGATGTCACCATTCTTGAGTACAAAAAACTCTACACAAAGCACACCGACGTAATCAATCTTGCGGATTAATGCTTTAGCCGCATCAATAATTTTCTTTTCTTGCAAAGGCTTGAGTGATGGGGCTGGAACGGTAGATGTATGCAAAATTCCATCACGGTGAATATTTTGAGAAACCGGATAAGCCACGACGGCATCATCATAGCCGCGCACTACTAAGGCGGAAACTTCAAAATCTAATTCCATGCGCTTTTCTAATATACAAGCCACCTTACCCAGCTCAGCCCAAGCAGCGGGCAAATCGGCTGCTGCATAAACGGTAATTTGCCCTTTGCCGTCATAACCCATGCGCGCAGTTTTCAAAATCCCTGGAAATAAATCTGCAGGGACATGTACAACATCGGCATCACGCTCAATGGCAAAGTTGGGTGCTGGTCCAATATTGGTTTCTGACTTCCAGGTTGCTAGGAAATTTTTCTCAGCAATCCGATTTTGGGCCAAGGAAACGCAGCTACTGCGGGGCGCTACAAACACACCCAAAGATTCCAGCTCATCTAAAGCTTGCGCAGGAACATTTTCAAATTCAGTACTAACTGATGCACAAAGGGACGCCATCTCTTTTAAGGCAGCAGAGTCTGTGTAATCGGCTTGAATAAATTTTTCAGCAATAGAGCCTGCAGGGCTTTCAGCGTCAGGGTCCAAAACGCAGACCTTATAGCCCATGGACTGAGCTGCCTGAGTAAACATGCGTCCTAATTGACCACCGCCTAAAATTCCTAAATACGAACCCGGCAAAATGGGTTCTAAACGATCTGCCATGTAATTAATATCCCGGCAAATTCATAGAGCGTGCGGTATCAGACTGCTTCACGCGGAACTCTTCCAAACGTTTCGCTAAATCCGCATCATGCAAGGCTAGGCCTGCAATGACATGCAAAGCTGCATTCGCTGCGCCAGCCTCACCAATAGCAAAGGTCGCCACTGGAATACCTTTAGGCATTTGCACAATCGAATACAAAGAATCTTCACCGCGCAAATATTTACTGGCAACAGGAACGCCATAAACTGGAACAATTGTTTTGGAGGCGAGCATGCCTGGTAAATGAGCCGCTCCACCTGCACCAGCAATAATGGCTTGCAAACCATTCGCTTGTGCTTTTTCTGCATACTGGAACATGTCATCTGGCATACGGTGCGCAGAAAGTACCTGTGCTTCATGAGCAATACCAAATTGCTCAAGCATTTGGGCGGCGTGCTGCATCGTTTCCCAATCTGAATTGGAACCCATCACTATTCCGACTATTGGCTTCTTGCTCATACAGCTCTCCGAATACCTAAAATGCGCTTTTGAAAATATTGCTGGTACATGTTAGGGCTCTATTATCCCTGAGTCAGTCTTGTTAAGGCTTCACGGTACTTTTGAGCGGTTTTTTCAATGACTTCAGCAGGTAATTGGGGTGCAGGTGCTGTTTTTGGCCATAACTTACCATCAACCATGGCTGTTTCTAGCCAATCTCGGACAAATTGCTTGTCATAGGAAGGTGGATTAGCGCCCACATAATAGGTTTCAGCTGGCCAAAAGCGGGAAGAGTCTGCAGTCAGAATCTCATCCATCAAGACCAACTGGCCAGCATCATCAAGTCCAAATTCAAACTTGGTGTCTGCAATGATGATTCCACGAGTAGCTGCATATTCAGAAGCTTCTTTATATAAACGAATGCTCACTTCCCGAATTTGCTTTGCTAATTTTTCACCAATGAGCTCGATCACTTTTTCAAAAGAGATGTTTTCATCATGCTCGCCAACTTCCGCCTTGGCTGCAGGAGTGAAGATGGGTTCAGGTAGTTTTTGTGCGTTCTCCAAGCCTTCAGGCAAAGCGATACCACAAACTTTGCCAGTCTCTTTGTAGTCTTTCCAACCACTACCAGCCAAGTAACCCCGTACCACTGCCTCTACCAAGATCGGCTTCAGACGTTTAGCCACCACTGCACGACCAGCCACTTGAGCTACTTCATCAGCAGTTACTACCGTTGCTGGATCAATACCGGTTAAATGATTTGGAATGACTGCTCCCAACTTATCAAACCAGAAGTTCGCCATCTGATTGAGTACAACACCCTTCTCAGGAATAGGCTCGCCCATCACCACATCAAATGCAGATAAGCGATCGGTAGTGATCATGAGAAGCTTGTCATCACCAAGCGCGTAGACATCACGCACCTTACCTTTGGATAGCAAAGGCAATGACTTAATAGAGGTGGCGTACAAAGCGGGCATCGTTAACTCACTTCACGATCTGAGCTAACTTACCGCTCTTGTATAGCTCTGCCATTTTTTCTAATGGGATAGGTTTAATTTTAGATGCTTGACCAGCAGAACCAAAGGCTTCAAAGCGAGCAATACAAACCCTCTTAGCTGCTTCGCGTGCTGGCTTTAAATAATCCCGTGGATCAAACTTCGTTGGGTTTTCGATGAAGTAGCGACGAATAGCGCCAGTCATTGCCAAACGAATGTCGGTATCGATATTGATCTTGCGCACGCCATTCTTAATACCCTCTTGAATCTCTTCAACGGGTACGCCGTAAGTTTCTTTCATATCCCCACCAAATTGGCGGATCTCAGCAAGCAGTTCCTGAGGAACGCTCGAAGAGCCATGCATTACTAAGTGGGTATTTGGAATGCGCGCATGAATTTCTTTAATGCGGTCAATTGCCAAAATATCGCCTGTCGGCTTTTTAGTGAATTTGTATGCGCCGTGACTAGTACCAATCGCAATCGCTAGTGCATCACACTGGGTTGCTCTAACAAAGTCAGCCGCTTGCTCAACATCGGTCAACAACTGTTCCCGGGTCATCGTGCCATCAGCACCATGGCCATCTTCTTTATCGCCCTTCATGGTTTCTAAAGAACCTAAAACACCGAGCTCTGCCTCAACCGTGACCCCAATGGAATGAGAAAACTTCACTACCTCTTTGGAAACATCAATGTTGTATTCATAGCTAGCCACGGTTTTGCCGTCAGCCTCTAATGATCCATCCATCATGACGCTGGTAAAGCCACTCTTAATCGCTGACATACATACAGCAGGACTTTGACCATGGTCTTGATGCATCACCACTGGAATATGCGGATAAGCTTCCACTGCAGCAGAGATCAAGTGGCGCAAAAATGCTTCACCCGCATATTTACGTGCGCCAGCAGAGGCCTGCATGATGACAGGGGAATCTGCTTCATTCGCCGCTTCCATAATCGCAGTCACTTGCTCTAAATTATTAACGTTAAATGCTGGCAGGCCATAACCGTTTTCAGCAGCATGATCCAAGAGTTGTCGCAAAGATACTAAAGCCATGATGTTCTCTTAATAAATTGAATAAGTTAAATAAATGGGTGAATCAATTGCTCATTACTTCACATGAATAATCTTGAGGGTGTTGGTACCACCAGGTTCGCCCATTGGCTCTCCTGAAGTCAACACAACGGTGTCGCCTTTTTTAACTGCGCCCGCTTTTTTGAGGCAAGCCTCTACTTCCTGTAAAGCGGTGTCGCGATCCTTGCTGTAGTCCAAGCCAATCGGAGTCACGTTGCGATAAGTGCTTAAAGCCCGCTGCGTAGCAATCTTGGAGGTTAGCGCAAAAATCGGCACATGGATATTGTGACGACTCATCCAAATTGGCGTAGAGCCTGAGTCTGTCAAGGCAGCAATCGCATTTGCATTCAAATGGTGAGCCGTAAATAAGGCGCCCAAGGCAATCGTTTGATCAATACGCGTAAAGGTTTGATCTAAGAAGTCCGTGTCTAATTTCACGCGATCTGATTTTTCAGCTTCGACACAAATCTCTGCCATTGCTTTAATCGTCTGCACTGGTTACATACCCGCTGCAGATTCTGCAGAGAGCATC
>CAILON010000019.1 GCA_903835865.1 uncultured beta proteobacterium | reverse complement strand
CAATTGCCTTGTTTAGGTTTCAAAAAGGGGTAATGAGCGTTCTAGGTGGCTGTGCACTAGCTGGCTTGTTGACTTATTTTGTCGGCACTTTAATGGCATAAGTTTTTTTCTAAGATTGGCATAATGGAATATATGCGAATCGAACCTCAAACCATCACCCACCTTCAAGAGTGGCTCGGCAAATCCGAGTCACTGACAGATACCGTTACCGCTGCCCCAGTGAGAGCCCTTTCGGCAACCTTGGATCGTGATGATCCTGCGCCAAGCCAAGGAAGCTTCTTACCTGAGCTATGGCATTGGCTCTATTTTTTACCGCATGCACGAGAATCTGAAATTGGCCCAGATGGCCATCCCAAACGGGGTGGTTTTTTACCCCCAGTTCCACTACCCCGCCGGATGTGGGCAGGTAGTCGCATTCAGTGGTTAGCGCCTTTATCTGTTGGTGATGATATCAAGCGCGTATCTACTATTCAATCCGTTACCCATAAAGCTGGGCGTACCGGCGATTTAATCTTCGTATTGGTAGAGCATCAAATCTCCAATCAGCATGGTCTTGCCATTCTTGAAGAACATGACATTGTGTATCGTGATGCGCCAGGGCCTGATGACAAACCGGTTGCTCCGACTGCCGCGCCAAGTGATGCCAAGTGGAGTAAAACAATTACGCCCGATGATATTCTACTGTTTCGTTACTCAGCGTTGACTTTCAATGGCCATCGTATTCATTACGATCGTAAATATGTTACCGAGGTTGAAGGCTATCCAGGATTAATAGTTCATGGTCCATTAATCGCCACTCTACTTGTAGACCTAGTGCGTCAAAGTATTCCGGGCTGCAAGTTAAAGAGTTTTGAATTCCGCGCTATTCGCCCGTCCTTTGATATCAATATATTCAAAGTATCGGCTAAGCCTGACCTAGAAAAAGATCCCTCTGGAAAAACAATTGCCATTTGGGCTCAAGACCATGAAGGCTGGCTTACCATGCAAGCCACCGCGGTATTAGCTTAAGGAACTCAACCATTTTTATGTCAACTCAACATTTAACTCAAGAGCTAGCAAATTTTGCTGCCAACCTACTGGCAAAAGACATACCTGCGGATGTGATGAATCGCGCTGAAGATTTATTGGTCGATTGGTTTGGCTCAGCCGTTGCCGGTAAAGGATCTCGCCCTGTTGAAATCATTACGCAGTTTGCGCAGGCCATGGGCGGCTTTACTACTGCTCATACAGGGCCATCAGAGATTTTGATAACCCGCAAAAACTCTAGTCCATTTTTAGCAGCAATGGCGAATGCGGCAGCCTCCCATGTAGCCGAACAAGATGATGTCCATAATGGCTCCGTCTTTCATCCCGCTACTGTAGTGTTTCCTCCGGCCCTTGCGTGCGCTCAATCGATTGGTGCATCTGGCGAAGATTTATTAGTAGCAGCAGTTGCAGGATATGAAGTGGGCATTCGTGTCGGTGAATTTTTAGGTCGCTCACATTACAAAGTCTTTCACACTACTGGCACTGCGGGCACGATTGCTGCGGCGGCCGCTGTTGGCCATTTGCTCAAGCTCACTCCAAGTCAAATGCTCAATGCTTTTGGTTCTGCAGGCACCCAATCTGCAGGACTTTGGGAATTCTTACGCGATGCTGCTGACTCCAAGCAATTACATACCGCTCATGCGGCCTCTACCGGCTTAATGTCTGCCTATATAGCGCAGGCTGGCTTTACTGGCGCTCAACATATCCTTGAGGGTAAGCAAGGCTTAGCGGCTGGCATGTCAAGTGATGCAGATCCTAGCAAATTAGTTGATAGCCTCGGTAGTCGATGGGCGCTCGCAGAAACGAGCTTTAAATATCACGCGTCTTGCAGGCATACACACCCTGCTGCAGATGCTTTGCTACAAGTCATGTTGGATCATCAACTAAAGCCCAGTGATATTGCTAAGGTAGAAACTCTGGTTCACCAAGGCGCGATTGATGTATTGGGTCCTGTCACCGATCCAGCCTCTGTTCATCAATCTAAGTTTTCCATGGGAACAGTTCTAGCATTAATCGCGCACTACCAATTTGCTGGTTTACAAGAATTTGATCAGCACTTTCATGATGATGCTATTTGCCTCTTTCGTGATCGCGTGACTATGACGCTAGACCCTGAAGTCGATAGTGCCTACCCCCAGCGTTGGATTGGCAAAGTGAAAGTGCATCTCCTTGACGGCCGAACACTAGATGGTCGCGTTGATGAACCTAAAGGCGACCCTGGTAATACGCTCAGTCGCACAGAAATAACGGATAAAGCGATGCGCCTAGCTGCTTTTAGTGGAGGCGCAAGCCCTACTGAAATGCGCAATGCCCTTGATCTCTTGTGGAATATCCGCAAACAGGCCAAGATAAACACATTACTACCCCATTCTTAATAATTTACTTCTATGAGCTCACTTGTTAAACCACTAGTCTTTAGTAGCAACTTTTTATTTGTGCCGGGCACGCGTCCTGAGCGTTTTTCTAAAGCATTAGATAGTGGCGCAGATGCAGTGGTACTTGATCTAGAGGATGCTGTTCCCGAAGAGGGCAAAGAAGAAGCCCGCAATGCTATTCGCGCAGCTTGGCCCGGCTTTACTCATGAGCAAAAAAATAGACTCGTCATTAGGACCAACTCTCCAGGTACAAAGTTCTATGCGGCCGATCTGATATTGGCCCAAGAGCTCAATGCGTCCTGCATTCTCATTCCCAAAAGCGAGTCCCTAGATCAAATTAATGGTGCAGCCCTCATATTGCCCAATACCGCCATCATCCCAATGATTGAAACAGCGCTAGGCTTAGATCACCTAAGTGAAATTGCAAACTCCAATCAAGTCATTCGCCT
Source organism: uncultured beta proteobacterium (assembly GCA_903835865.1). Lineage (GTDB taxonomy): Bacteria > Pseudomonadota > Gammaproteobacteria > Burkholderiales > Burkholderiaceae > Polynucleobacter. The sequence goes on along the minus strand of CAILON010000019.1, from coordinate 894 downwards.
AGCTTTAGGAAACCTTGATTTGCAGGCTGACCTGGGCATGGTTTGCGACCAAGATGAAACTGAATTGCAAACTGCGCGCTACCAAATTGTTCTGGCCTCACGCCTTGCCCAAATCGCCCCCCCTATTGATGGGGTTACTCCATCCACGGATGACGCCACCCGTATTAGCAATGATGCGCAACGCGCCAAAAGAATGGGTTTTGGCGCAAAACTCTGCATTCACCCTAAGCAGGTAAGTCTTGTGAAAGCAGCCTTTATGCCTTCAGAGCAGGAGATAACCTGGGCTCAACGGGTTATTGAGGCCGATAAAAATGCTAAGGGTGGCGCCGTCAAATTGGATGGACGGATGATCGACCGCCCAGTGGTTTTATTAGCCAAAAGAACGATTGCGCTTGCTGGTAAACACTAGGGTCTTGTAGCCCCAAAATACCCATAAAAATGGCAAAATCAGTTACATAAGTAAATCATGGAGATTGTTATGAAACTCAAGAAATCCCTCATTTCCGGAATAGTGGCCAGCGTTGCCGCCAGTGCTTTACTGGTTAGCAATTCTGCAATTGCACAAAAAGATTGGCCCACTAAATCCATTAGCTTGATTGTTCCCTTTGCAGCAGGCGGCCCAACTGATTCAGTAGCCCGTTTAATCGCAGTGCCTATGGGACAAGCATTAGGTCAAACCATTGTTGTAGAGAACGTGCCTGGCGCAGGCGGCACGATTGCCTCCACTAAAGTTGCGCGCGCTGCACCAGACGGCTACACCATTTATTTACATCACATGGGTATGGCTACTGCGAATGCCCTCTACGATAAATTACCCTATGACCCCCTCACCAGCTTTGAATATATTGGCCAAGTAGCTGACGTACCAATGGTGCTCTTAGGTAAAAAAGATTT
>CAILON010000018.1 GCA_903835865.1 uncultured beta proteobacterium | reverse complement strand
CGAACACGTTTGAGTCCGATCACTTTTAGGCCAACCATTTCACACATGCGTCTAATTTGACGTTTGCGTCCTTCGCGTAATACAAAGCGAAGTTGATCCTCATTTTGCCAACTCACTTGTGCGGGCTTTAGAGCTACACCATCAATAGACAGACCATGCTTCAGTCGATCTAAATCCTCAAATGAAAGCATACCCTCCACTCGTACCAAATATTCTTTTTCTATTGGACTGTTTTCACCAATCAGTAGCTTGGCTATACGACCATCCTGCGTGAGGACCAGCATGCCAGTAGAGTCAATATCCAAGCGGCCTGCAGGAGCTAAACCCTTAGTATTAAAGCGTGGATTTTTACCTTTATCTAAAGGGCTCGCGAAGTAATTGTCGGGCGTAATTAAGGATGCTGCCGGTTGGTACTCTTGCTCATCGTCAAAGTGAGAAATAAATCCCACAGGTTTATTTAAGATGACGGTGATGCGCGAAGCTTGTTGAGCTTTGGCTACCGATTGCAATTCAATTTTTTGATGCCTAAATGCGCGCACGCCCAGTTCATTGACAACTTCACCATCAACAGTGACTAAGCCCTGCTCGATATAAGAGTCAGCCTCACGACGTGAGCAAAGACCTAATTCAGACAGTAGTTTTGAAACGCGTACTTTTTCTTCCATGGCTCCATTATCCGACAAAGCCTGGTTTTATATGGTGCGAGGCAACATATCTTAGTAGTTACACTACGAGATTGATCAATGCCCACTAAGCGAAAACAAAATGACGCCTATTCTCAAAAAGCCACCTTTCTATAAAATTCTTTATATACAAGTACTTACGGCGGTTGTACTAGGGGTTTTATTGGGACATTTTTACCCTTCTTTGGGGGTAGATATGAAGCCATTTGGGGATGCATTTATTAAAGGCATCAAGATGTTGATCGCCCCAATTATTTTCTGTACGGTAGTTATTGGGATTGCCGGCATGGAAGACATGAAAAAAGTAGGTAAAACCGGCGGCATCGCTCTTTTATATTTTGAGGTTGTCAGCAGCATTGCATTGATTGTGGGGCTAGTCGTTGTAAACGTATTGCAGCCTGGCGTTGGCATGAATATTGACCCGTCTAGCTTAGATACCAAGGGAATCGCTGCTTATACGGGCCCCGGAAAAATGGCTACTACTACAGAATTTTTGCTCAATATTATTCCGAGCACTGTAGTTGATGCATTCGCAAAAGGTGAAATTTTGCAAGTGCTCTTTATTGCAGTTTTATTCGGATTTGCTTTGCACAAGTTCGGTGGCCGTGGAACGATGGTGTTCGATTTAATCGAAAAGACATCCCATGTGCTATTCGACATTATTGGCGTCATCATGAAATTTGCCCCCATCGGCGCATTTGGCGCAATGGCCTTCACTATTGGTAAGTATGGAGTCGGGTCTTTATTTTCTTTGGGCAAGCTGATGGGGGCTTTCTATATCACCTGTCTGCTCTTTGTATTTATTGTGCTGGGAACCATCGCGCGCCTAAATGGATTTAGTATTTTTAAATTTGTTCGCTATATCAAAGAAGAGCTCTTAATTGTGTTGGGAACATCTTCATCCGAATCTGTTCTGCCACGCATGATGGAAAAAATGGAACTATTGGGGGCTAAGAAAAGTTGCGTGGGTTTAGTAATTCCAACTGGCTACTCATTTAATCTAGACGGCACGTCAATTTATTTAACAATGGCAGCCGTGTTTATAGCGCAGGCTACAGACACTCCAATGACCATTACTCAACAAATAACACTATTGTTGGTCTTGCTATTGACATCCAAAGGCGCTGCAGGGATTACGGGCAGCGGCTTTATTGTGCTGGCGGCAACACTTTCAGCAGTCGGCAATGTCCCCGTTGCTGGGTTGGCAATCATTCTTGGTATTGACCGCTTTATGTCTGAAGCGCGCGCCTTAACCAATTTGGTTGGCAACGGTGTGGCCACAATCGTTGTGGCCAGATGGACTGGTGAATTAGATGAAAAGCAACTTACTAGAGCACTAAATAGTGATAGCTGGATTGAAGCACAGGATCCAGAGTTGATATTAGATCAAAAGCAAGAGAAGATGAAATAGACCGCTTATTAGGAGTCATCATGAAGCAAAAGTATATTTGGTTGGCATTACCTACGTTGATATTGGCGAGTAATTTAGCGCTTGCCCAAACTCGTCTTCCAGAAATTCCTATTAATCAATACAGCGCCGAGCAAAAAGCAGCTGCACAAGAGTTTGAGGGAGCTCGTAAAAAAGCACCCTGGGGCCCATTTGCAATGTTGATGTATAGCCCGCAGTTGATGAACAACGCACGTTCTATGGGTGACTACTTACGCTATAAATCGGAGTTTGATAGTCACCTTAGTGAGTTTGCGATTTTGATTACCGCACGTGAGTGGCATCAAGACTATGAGTGGCACATTCACTATCCCATTGCCATTCAGTCAGGCCTCAACCCCGAAATCGCTAAAGCCATAAAAGAAGGAAGAAGGCCAGAGGGAATGAGTGGGGATGAATCGATCGTGTATGACTTCACGATGGAGTTGCAGAGAAATAAACGAGTGTCAGAAACAACTTTTGCTAAAACAGAAAAGCGATTTGGGAAAAAAGGCGCTGTTGATTTGGCTGGTATCGCCGGCTATTACACTTTCTTGGCGATGGAAATGAATATGGCACGCCACCCAGTGCCTGGGGGTGGCGAGCGCTTGCCCCGCTTCCCTGACTAGATTGGCCCTTAAGCGCGAACAATGTGAACACTGCAGGGAGCTTCCTCAACGATTTTAGTCATTGAGGTTCTCCAAGGTGTCACCTTGTTTGGGAGCTTATGAGATGCGCCAATTAAGATAAGGGAGGCATCATTGTCTTTGGCAAACTCCACAATGCGTGAAGCAGGATCAAGCGCTTCGAGTACGTGATAGGAGATTCTCTCAGGCGGAAGCTTAAGAGGTTTTGCCCAGTCCATCAATTGCACTAAGTGCCCACGCACAATACCGCTGGCCGTTTGATTTTCCTGGTTGCCTTCAAAAGTCGGCGTACTGCCAATAGTACTTAGGCAAACTAGGCGACTCTCAGGGTAGGCCTGCAATAAATTTTTTGCAGTAGTTTGCATCCTCTCTCGCAAATCTTCATCTGATTGCCGCGTATCAATTGCCGCAATCATTAATGGCGCATCTTGATTGCCCATACTAGGGCGAGGACTAGGTGAAGGTTCATAGCCTGCCGCTTTAAACATGCGCTTGAGATTTTCCCAAAAGCTCAGCGGCTCAACCCTGTCAGCCCGCTCTGTAAGCTTGACGCTTTCTGGATCGCGCAATACTTGACGCAAACGGGTGGCGCTTTGATAGCGATCGGCGGCTCGTGCCTCTAGACATCTCAAAATCACTTCTTGTAGCCAGTGTGGGATTTCTTTGCGAATTGCACGAGGTGGAAAGGCTTGCGCCCACATTCTTTTGCGAAGGCCGCTCATGGACTGAGGGTTGCCAAAGGGCAGCTCTCCAGTAAGTAGCTCATACATAATCACGCCGATAGAAAAAATATCGCTACGCGAATCGGACCGAATTCCGGCAACTTGTTCTGGCGAAATATATGGCGCAGAACCAACACCTTTG
>CAILON010000017.1 GCA_903835865.1 uncultured beta proteobacterium | reverse complement strand
GGTAATCTTGGATAAGGACTGACGAATGAAATGCGCAGTTTCATCACGATAGGCATCAAACATATGACCCGTTAAGCAAAGACCAAGCGCAGTTTTTTCTTCTTGAAGGCGTTTTTTCTCAGACCAGATTGGCTCACGCACCAACTCTGGGAGATGGCGATTTTCTTCACCAGCAATATCAAACAGACTTACTTGATGAATCGAGGCTTCAGCTTGCTCAGCTGCTTCAATTGCTCTTGCCAAAGAAGCTAAGAGTGTGGAACGAATGTCATAGAGATTGCCGCCAGCAGGAACGCTATCGCGATAGAGGCTATCAAATGCACCTGCGCGCATCAAAGCTTCAATTGCGCGACGATTAACTTGGCGGCGATCCACCCGGGCACAAAAATCAAATAAATCTTTAAAGGGTCCGCCCGTCTCGCGCGCTTTAACAATTGACTCAATCGCTGCTTCACCGGTACCCCTTACTGCACCTAGTCCATAACGGATATGACTGAGTGGTGAATCTGGCGCTGCATCGGGAGCACGCAAAGGCGTGAATACATACACACCAGTATTAATGTCTGGGGAGAAAACCCGAATTTGATTTGCCAAGCAATCGTCATACAAGATCTTCACCTTATCGGTGTCATCCATGGCGAGTGATAAGTTGGCAGCCATAAATTCAGCGGGGTAATACGCTTTAAGCCACGCTGTTTGATAGGCCAAGAGCGCGTAAGCAGCGGCATGGGATTTATTAAAACCATACCCAGCAAAACGTTCCATCAAGTCATAGATCTCGTTTGCTTTAAATTCAGAAATTCCACCTGCTTTTGCGCCATCACTAAAAATCTTGCGATGTTGCGCCATTTCTTCTGGCTTTTTCTTACCCATCGCACGGCGCAACATATCAGCACCACCTAACGAGTAGCCGCCAATCATCTGCGCCATCTGCATCACCTGCTCTTGATACACCATGATGCCGTAAGTTTCGCGCAAAACAGACTCAATACGGGGATCTGGATATTCTACCTTTTGACGACCATGCTTACGCTCAATAAAGTCTGGAATCAAATCCATTGGACCTGGGCGATAAAGGGCCACAAGCGCAATAATGTCTTCAAAGCGGTCAGGTTTTGCTTCTCGAAGCATGCTTTGCATGCCGCGACTTTCTAACTGGAAGACTGCAACCGTATTAGCTCTCTTTAAAAGATCAAAAGATTTTTCATCATCAAGTAGGATTTCACTAATACTCCAATCTTTACGATCGGCATGTAAGGATTTAATCCAGCGCTCAGCAGCAGCCAAAATGGTTAGCGTCGTGAGACCCAAGAAGTCGAACTTCACTAAGCCAATCGCCTCTACGTCATCCTTATCAAATTGACTAATGACTGAGCTACTGTCTTGATCTTTCGTTTCTTGCGTATAGAGCGGACAAAAATCGGTAAGGCGACCTGGTGCAATCAAAACACCACCAGCATGCATACCGACATTTCGGGTCATCCCCTCCAACTGCTCAGCGAGTGACAATAATTGACGAACTTCGTCTTCATTTTTTTCGCGCTCAGCTAATTGCTTCTCTTCCTTCTTAGCCATATCGATGGTCATGTATTGACCGGGCTTATTGGGGATCAGCTTGGCAATGCCATCAACGAAGTTATAACCTTGCTCTAGAACGCGCCCTACGTCACGTATCGCCGCCCTTGCTGCCATGGTTCCAAAGGTAGCAATTTGACTCACTGCATCCTTGCCATATTTGTCTTTCACATATTGAATGACACGATCGCGGCCATGTTGGCAAAAGTCAATATCGAAGTCGGGCATCGAGACCCGCTCAGGATTTAAGAAACGCTCAAAGAGTAAGTTGTAACGCAATGGATCAAGATCAGTAATACCTAACGAGTAAGCCACCAAGGAGCCCGCTCCAGATCCACGACCTGGACCAACCGGTACGCCGTTATTTTTGGCCCAGTTAATGAAGTCAGCCACAATCAGGAAGTAGCCTGGAAAGCCCATTTGAGAAATAGTCTTGACCTCAAACACTAAGCGATCGTGATACCGTTTTTCTTCTTTGGCGCGCTCCTCGACATCAGGGAAATTGCGCTCCATATGACGCTCTAGTCCCGACTCTGACAGTGCCATTAAGTACTCATCCAAAGTGACACCTTGCGGGGTCGGAAAATCTGGCAAGCGGGGTTGACCGAGTACTAAAGAAAGGTTGCAGCGTTTAGCAATTTCAACAGAATTAGCTAAGGCAACCGGTAAATCGGCAAAACGCTTTTCCATCTCGGCTTGAGATAAGAAATACTGTTCATCATTAAATTTCTTCTGACGACGGGGATTACCGAGTAGTTCACCTTCAGCAATACACACCCGTGCTTCGTGTGCAATAAAGTCACTCTTTTGCATAAACTGCACAGGATGGGTTGCGACCACGGGTAAATCTAACTCACTAGCTAAGTGACAAGCCCTCTGCAAATGCTGCTCATCCTGAGGGTGACCGCCGCGTTGAACCTCAATATAAAAAGATTTGGGAAAGAGTTTTTCAAGGCGTTTTGCTGCTTGCTTGGCTTGGTCTTCTTGGCCGCCCAATAAAGCGACACCAACCTCGCCATTACGCCCTGCCGACAGTGCAATCAATCCAAATGCGAGGGTGCGTTTAGCGGCCTTATCTTCCGCTTTAGCAGCGGGCTCACTAAACCAATCCATATTTACTTCGGCTCGGCCGCGAGTTTGATTATCTAAAGAGGCTCTACTGAGTAACTGACAAAGATTGAGGTATCCAGAATGGTTTTGCACCAATAACAATAGGCGATATGGCTGATCAGGATCCTGAGGATTACTCACCCAGACATCTGCTCCAGCAATAGGTTTAATGCCACCAGAACGGGCGGCGGTATAAAAGCGAATGAGGCCAAACAAGTTACTTAAATCGGTCAGGGCAAGCGCGCCCATGTCATCCTTGACTGCTGCAGCAACAGCATCATCAATACGAACGACTCCATCCGTAATCGAAAACTCGGAATGAATGCGAAGATGTACAAAACGGGGTAAAGCCATGAGATGATTTTAGCTGTGTCCAAGATCAAAAACCCTCCCTCCCAACCAGTCGGCTACCGCGGGCGATTTGCCCCCTCTCCTACTGGCCCACTGCATGCCGGATCGCTGGTTGCGGCCCTAGGAAGCTGGCTAGATGCCAAAAAAAATGGTGGTAAATGGCTACTCAGAATCGAGGATTTAGACACGCCCCGCTGCGTTCCAGGGGCTGACCAGCAAATACAAGCC
>CAILON010000016.1 GCA_903835865.1 uncultured beta proteobacterium | reverse complement strand
TGATGTTGGCCCAGCAAGCAATCAGCTGCTGCCGGTAAAGGTTAGTACAGCAATCGGTCAAAATGATTCCGGAAATTACCCGATTCATTTTGATGTGCTTGCCCAGGAGATGGATGGTGATAAGGTTATCACCAGAACTCGTGAAGAAAAATCCAGTTTTATTATTCCCCGTTAAGCTAGTTGGCATAAGATGGAGAGGACGCATATGACCGAACAAGAAACAATAAAACCCTGGTGGAAGCAGTTGTGGCCTTGGTTACTAATTAGTGGACCGGCCGTGGCTATGATCGGTTGCATCATTACAATTTATTTAGCAGTCAATCTTTATGCTGATAAGCCATTACGAGAGGGCGTTGTAAAGCAGGGTTTAAAAGTGGAACAGCTGAAAGAACCGCAGGCAAATAAATGAAATACCGCCTACTCATCTGGATTTTGTGGCCATCATTTTTGGTTGCTGGTATGGCAGAGGGTTTGCTCTTTACCGTAGTGCACCCTCAAGACCTTTTATTTTTTGGTCATCATCCTGATATTTCGGATGAGGGCATCTACACCGTTGGGTTTTTTGTGATTTGGATTTTCTGTGCAGTCTCTAGTGCCCTCACTGCATATATCTTGCCTGGTATTGAAGCATCAGACAGCAAAGAGGTCGACAGAGGCTTGATTTAAGCTGGTTTGAGGGGAGCCTCAGGATGGCAGCCATGCCGATCCGGATTTGGAATACTTGCCAACTCATATAAGCCATTCATATCAATCAGCTTGATGTGGCGTTGTTTGATCTGAATTAAGCCTGACTCAGCAAAACGCGAGAGCATACGACTCACCGTTTCAATTTGGATGCCTAAGTAGCTACCAATCTCAACGCGACTCATTCTCAAATCAAATTCGTTATTTAGGTAACCCCTTGCTGCTAGACGTTGTGAGAGGCTTAGTAAAAATGCCGCCAATCTTTCTTCTGCGCGCATGGTGCCAAGAGAGAGTAGGTGGCGCTGATCTTGAGTGAGCTCTCGACTCATGATCTTATGGAATTGATTCTGCAGGACAGGGATCTGCCTTGCTAGATCTTCAAATGCATCGTAACGAATAATGCAAACTTCACTTTCTTCTAGTGCAATTGCATCGGACTGATAGTATCCATCGCCAATTCCATCTAAGCCTAAAATTTCTCCAGGAAGATGAAAGCCGATCACTTGTTGACGTCCATCTTGTAAGCAATATTCTGTTTTTAGGGTTCCAAAGCGCACACTGTAGACTGAGCTGAGTGGATCTCCATGACGGTATAGGCTCTCACCCTTTTGGAGATGGACTCGCTCTTTTACTAAGGCGTCGACTTTGCTGACATCGCTAGAACTAAGACCAACTGGAAGGCAAAATTGACCCAGAACGCAAACTGAGCATTTACTGTTGGGGGAGTCGGTAGGTTTGTAATTCATCTTGGGGTTTCTTTGATGGACAGTTTATTCTATATAGGCGATGAAACCCCCTTTTTTACCTTCATTTTTGCCGGATCCATGTTAACCACTAGTTTGCTTCTGGCGGTATTTTTGGGCGCCTTGGTTAGCGGCTGGCACTGCGCTTTGATGTGTGGCGGCATAGCCGCTGCCATCGAGCGGCCGAGTGCCTTAGAGAGCCCTTTAAGGCCTAAATCTGAACTTTTTTATCTGCAAGTGGTCATGCATTTTGGCCGTATTTGCACCTACACATTATTAGGTGCGGCTGCCGCTGGGCTTGGGGTAGTTGTTTGGCAGCAAAACCTGATTCCGATTCAAAGACCTCTGTTTGCTTTGACATCTCTGATTTTGATTTTCATGGGCTTTCGCTTGCTTCGTATAGGTAAAAGACAGGGTCTTTTAGGGGGCAAATGGCTAAGTTCTCGAATTGCTGGTCTCTGGGCTAAATACTTGGGAGGAATGGCAAGCGGCCCCTCTCGTTGGTTTAGTGGCATGCTATGGGGATTGGTGCCCTGTGGTTTGGTTTACAGCGTCTTACCGCTCGCTTTCTTGTCTGGGGATATTTGGACGGGCGCTGCACTGATGTTCGCATTTGGGCTTGG
>CAILON010000015.1 GCA_903835865.1 uncultured beta proteobacterium | reverse complement strand
TTCAGAGTCGCCATATTCCTAAAGCACGCGCATTATTTTTTAGTACAGGCTACCTAGCCAATCTCACAGCAATTACTGGCCTTGTAAGTCTGGCGCCCGCGGGAGAAGCCAGCATTTATTCAGCCAAACTGAATCATGCATCCCTCATCGACGGAGTTCGCTTAGCTAGCGCACAAAATAAAGCCTCTATCACGCTGTTTGATCATCAGCATCTTGATTCTTTAAGGGCAGATCTACAGACAGACTCAAGACCATTAAAGATCATCGTGACCGATGGTGTTTTTAGCATGGATGGTGATCTTGCGCCCGTACAAGCATTACTAAAAATTGCAGAAGAATTTGATGCCTTGTTATTGATAGATGATGCTCATGGGTTTGGGATTTTAGGAAAACAAGGTCATGGTATTTTGGAGCAAGAAATGCTGATCTCAGAACGGATCATTTATGTTGGCACTCTAGGCAAGGCAGCAGGCATTAGCGGCGCCTTTATTTGCGCGCAAGAATTCTTTATCGAATGGCTCATCCAAAAAGGTCGACCTTATATCTATAGCACTGCGACGCCTCCAGCAATTGCTCATGCACTTCTCAAGAGCCTAGAGATGATCGAGGGGGCGGAGGGTCAACAGCGCCGCACCCAGTTAGCCCAACTCATTGATATCTGGCAACAAGAAATGGTTTTTTCTCAATGGAAAAAAGTTCCTTCTTGCACCCCTATTCAGCCAGTCATATTAGGTAGTAATGCCAATGCTCTATTAGCGTCCAGTTTGTTGGACCAGGCTGGATATTGGATTCCAGCAATTCGACCACCCACCGTACCAGCGGGGAGTGCACGCTTACGAATTACCTTCTCAGCCAACCATAGCACTGCTGATTTGCGTCAACTGATTCGTACCCTAAAGACGATTGAGCAAGAAGCAATGGCAAGCACATCATGAGTTTAGCCAAAGGATATTTTGTTACCGGCACAGATACTGAAGTTGGCAAAACTTTAGTATCCGGCGCCCTGATTTTGAAGCTACGCGCAGAAGGAATGAACGCCTTAGGCTTTAAACCTGTAGCTGCTGGGTGTTACCAAGATGCTCAGGGACGACGCCTTAATGAAGATGTAGAAACCTTACGCCTTGCATCAAATCTAGAAGTGGGCAAATTGGAGCTATGCCCCTATCTACTAGATATGGCTGCAGCCCCCCATCTTGCTGCTGAAAAAATACATCAACGCCTAGATCTTGACACCATCATTGAGGCTTATGGCCGGGTCAGCAGTCATGGCGACGCTGTCATTGTTGAGGGGGCCGGTGGCTTTTTAATTCCACTCAATGCGCAAGAAGGCCTTGACGATTTAGCGCAGAGCTTAGATCTACCAATAATCATTGTTGTAGGCATGAGATTGGGTTGCATTAATCACGCCCTTCTCACTTATGAAGCCATTCAATCGCGTCACTTAAAGATCGCTGGCTGGATTGCCAATACCTTATCTACAGAAATGCCCCTGCTTCAAGAAAATATTCAGACGCTTAGCTCCAAAATGCTCATCCCTTTTTTGGGTTGCATCCCTTGTTTGCCAGAATCCCTCAAAAAACCAGATAACGCACCTTATTCAATCGAAGCACTCTCATTTGCTGCAGAGCACCTAAGACTGCCTGCACTTTAAACGCCAAGTAGATCGCCTTCAAGGCGACTCTGAATAAATTTTCGGATAAGATGAAGGCATGCATTTACTTCCAGAAATCATCAATTCAGCAGAAGCGATTCAAGATATTCGACGCAATATTCACGCTCATCCTGAGTTGCGTTTTGAAGAAAACCGTACTGCCGACTTAGTTGCCGAAGCACTCTCCAGCTGGGGTATTTCGGTCTTTCGCGGCATGGGTAAGACCGGCGTGGTTGGGAGATTGGATGGCGATCTTGGGCCGGGGAAAATGATTGGTCTGCGCGCTGATATGGATGCCTTGCCACTTCAAGAGCACAACACTTTTGAACACACTTCTCGCAACCCAGGAAAGATGCATGCTTGCGGTCATGATGGTCACACAGCAATGTTGCTGGGAGCTGCTCAATATTTATCTAACCATCGGGATTTCAAAGGAACGGTCATTTTCATTTTCCAGCCAGCTGAAGAGGGTGGTGCTGGTGCAAAAGAAATGATTAAAGATGGTCTCTTTAAAGAATTTCCGTGTGATGCGGTTTTTGGTTTACATAATTGGCCCGGTTTAGCCGAAGGCAGCTTTGGCGTCACCAGCGGCCCCATGATGGCCTCAAGCAATGCTTTTGAGATCACAATTAAAGGCAAGGGTGGTCATGCCGCTTTACCGCATAACAGCGCAGATCCAGTGCTTACTGGAGTTCAAGTGGTGCAGGCACTACAAAGCATCATTACTCGCAATAAGCGCCCGGTCGATGCAGCTGTTTTGTCCATTACCCAATTTCATGCAGGTGAAACGAGTAACGTCATTCCAGATAGTGCTTTTATTGGCGGCACCGTTCGCACTTTTACTTTAGAAGTCTTAGACCTGATTGAACAGCGCCTTCGAGAAATTTCACACAGCGTGGCTGGAGCATTTGATTGTCAAGCAGAGATTGATTTCAGAAGAAGTTATCCGCCATTAATTAATCACGACAATGAAGTGGCTTTTGCTGCACAAGTCATGGGTGAAATTGTTGGCCCCCAAAACGTCAACACTTCAATCGATCCAACCATGGGCGCAGAAGATTTTGCATTCTTTTTGCTGGAGAAGCCCGGCTGCTATGTGTTCTTAGGCAATGGCGATGGTGACCATCGCTCGGCAGGCCATGGCATGGGCCCATGCCACCTTCATAACCCCTCCTATGACTTTAACGACGCGCTGATTCCGATCGGCGTGAGCTATTGGGTAAAGTTAGCTCAACGCTACCTCGAAAAAAATTAAGAGTTAGTAAATTTGGCTGGGCGTTTTTCCATAAACGCTGCCATGCCCTCTTTTTGATCGTTGGTTGCAAAGCAAGCATGGAATAAACGACGCTCAAAATGAATACCCTCAGAAAGCGTTGTTTCATAAGCCGTATTGATTGCTTCTTTCACCATCATCGCAGTGAGCAAGGGCATATCAGCAATTCCCTTAGCAATCGCCTTTACTTCTTTTAATAAATCCGCTGGTGGAAAGATACGTGCCACTAATCCGGCGCGCTCAGCTTCAGCTGCATCCATCATGCGACCAGTCAAAGCCAGATCCATTGCTTTTGCTTTCGATACCGCACGTGGCAAACGTTGTGTTCCGCCAGCGCCAGGAATAATTCCTAGCTTTACTTCTGGTTGGGCAAACTTAGCATTATCAGCAGCCATAATCGTGTCGCACATCATGGCCAATTCGCAGCCACCACCAAGGGCATAACCAGAGACAGCTGCAATGACTGGCTTACGTACCTTTTTCATCGCCTCCCAATTACGAGAAATAAAATCTTCGCGATAGACGTCTTTAAATCCATACTTCGCCATCGAAGCGATATCTGCACCAGCAGCAAATGCTTTCTCACTTCCAGTGATGATGATGCAGCCGATATTGTCATCAGCATCAAAACCCAATAAGGCGGCACCCAGTTCATTCATCAGCTCATCGTTTAGCGCATTGAGGACCTCAGGACGATTGAGGGTAATGGTGGCAACCTTGCCATCCACATCAGTCAAAATAGTGTTGTAGCTCATATTTCTCTTTCTAAGGTGTATTCAATTAGCGAGGTAGCAATACCCACATCTTGCCATTTTGTTTCATGCGCCCAGCCATTTCTCCAGCAGCATCCCCTGAACCCCAATAGTAATCTGCTCGCACGCCGCCCACAATCGCTTTTCCAGTATCTTGGGCCATCACTAATTTTTGCAAAGCCTGGTCACTCAAAGGTTTGGTAGTTGCCAAAAATACAGGCGCCCCTAGAGGTAATGCCTGCAAATCGACTGCAATACTACGCTCGGTAGTTAAGGGCACATTTAAGGCCCCAGTAGGACCCAGGTCAGCACTAACGTTTCCGGGCAGCTCTTTAAAAAATACAAAACGCGGATTCGCGTTGAGCATTTCATTCACCCGATCAGGGTTGCGTTTAGCCCACCGTGAAATACCCTGCATGGTTGCTTCGCTACGAGTAATTTCTTTTCTGTCGAGCAGCCATTGTGCAAATGATTTAAATGGCTGTTCATTAGTTCCTGCATAACCTAAGCGTAATACGCGCCCATCTGACAGGCGAATTTTTCCAGAGCCTTGAATTTGCATAAAGGCCGCAGCTACCGGATCCTGAACCCAAGCGATCTCGGAGCCCTTCAATATTCCTGAGCTCATCAAGTCAGCACGACTTGGCCCAGGGTTAGGTCTTGTTTGCCGCCACGCGTTGGGGTAGGCATATAGGGGTACGCTGTAAACACTGGTGCGAGTTTGCGAACCGTTCATCACGGGTTCGTAATATCCCGTTATCAAGCCTGTATCGCTACCTGCGCTATTGCGAATTTCATAAGCCTGAAAGTTGTCCTCAAAATACCGACGAATGGTCTGGGTGTCCTTTGCTGAAACGCTAGCAACTTGAGAGCAAACCTGACGCCAATTGATTTCGCTATTGCGCTTTCGTAATGCTTCGCAACTTTTTAGCCATGAAGGCCAAGCCTGTGATAAATCATCATCCTGCCATCCAGGTAGTGCTTTCCAAGAAACGGCGCTAAAACTAGCAATGGGAGAACTGTAGTTACTTGGGGCCGTTCCTGAACTAGAGCGGTATCCGGTGCCTCGAGTAGGTGGGGTTGAACAGCCCACCATCAAACTTCCAATGAGGATAGCGAATACACTTGTTGCTAAAGTTTGTTTTGTTACTGGTTGTATAAATTTAAATATTGAAAACATGATTGCCAATTTACTCGATCAATACCCAATGCTGCTCTTTGTCCTTGAAGGCGCTATTGCATTGGGACTTTTGTTATTTATCGTCCTCTGGACAGGTAAAGGCAAAAAATAGCGTTCTAGTGCAGGGTGCGAGGCATCACCAAGGCAAACTCAGGAATGGGTGCCTGGAAAAATTGTGCTTCTTCAGTCACGCAAAAATACTCGCCACGCATTGTGCCGGCTGGGGTGGGCAAAGTAGCCCAGCTGGTGTACTCAAATTGCTCTCCAGTCCGCAATAAGGGCTGTTGTCCTACTACCCCCAAACCCCGAACCTCCTGGACCTCATTGTCCCCGTCCGTAATGAACCAATGGCGGGCTATCAGCTGAATACTGGCCGCACCAGTATTGCGAATAGTGACCGTATAGGCAAAGGCAAACTGGCGGTTATCCGGGTCAGATTGCTCTGGAAGGTACTGGGTCTTGACCGTAATGCTGATTTCGTGGGGGTTCATGCACGAATTCTGCTCCATCCCAAGACCAACTGCAAGCTAGAATCTAGGGATGGAAAGCCAAAAATCACCATCTAATACCGAATTTATCATCGCCCCCTCCATTTTGTCGGCTGACTTTGCCTGCCTGGGCAAGGAAGTCCAAGATGTCTTAGCAGCTGGGGCTGACTGGATTCACTTTGATGTAATGGACAACCACTATGTTCCCAATCTCACTATTGGTCCTTTGGTTTGTGAGGCGATTCGTCCACATGCCTTAAAAAATGGCAAGCCAGCAGTGATTGATGTTCATCTCATGATTGAACCGGTTGATCGGATTGTTCCGGATTTTGCCAAAGCAGGAGCCAATCTCATTAGCTTTCATCCAGAAGCAAGCCCTCACGTTAATCGGACGCTTAACCTCATTCGAGATCAAGGATGTCAAGCGGGTCTGGTTTTAAACCCTGCAACCCCCTTAGATCATCTTGACCATACCCTTGATCTACTCGACTTAGTTTTACTCATGTCAGTGAACCCAGGTTTTGGTGGACAGTCTTTCATTCCTAGCACTCTGAATAAAATTGCTCAGGTGCGTGCGCGTTTGGATCAATACCAAGCAGAAACTGGGCGTCATATCCGGCTTGAAGTGGATGGCGGCATTAAAGTTGACAACATTGCAGAAGTTGCAAAAGCGGGCGCAGATACTTTTGTTGCTGGCTCAGCAATTTTTGGCCAAGATAATTACACATCTGTCATTGAGGCGATGCGCACCGCATTAGGAAAGTTGAGTAAAGCGTAATGCAGCGCGAAGAATTTAATGCTCTTGCTAAACAAGGTTTTAATCGCATTCCCTTAGTCAAGGAGGTGCTTGCCGATCTTGAAACGCCCCTATCCCTTTACGTCAAGCTGACACAAGCATTTGGTAAAACCAATTCTTATCTTTTGGAATCGGTCTTGGGCGGAGAACGTTTTGGACGCTTCTCCTTTATTGGCCTACCCGCTAAAACGATTCTAAAAACGGTAGGCACACCTTTAGCCCCCATAAATCAAATTATTACTGACGGCAAAATTGTCGAGACCAATACTGATAACCCGCTCGACTTTGTAGACGCCTACTTCAAGCGTTTTAAAGTGTCAGTTGAAGCTGGCTTACCGCGCTTCTGCGGCGGTCTTGCTGGTTATTTTGGATATGACACAGTTCGCTATATTGAATCGCGTCTTGCCAAGCATGCACTACCAGATGAGTTAGGTGTGCCAGATATTCAATTGATGTTGACTGAAGAGTTGGCAGTAATTGATAACGTCGCAGGAAAAATTTATTTGATCGTATATGCCGATCCAAGTAAGCCTGACAGCTTTGAGAATACTCAAACGAGATTAAAAGATTTATTAGCCTGCCTGAATAAACCAGTGGGCATGCCAGCATCTCTGCCTAGTACTAAGACTGAGTTAATCCGTAAATTTAAAGCGGAAGATTTTGAGAATGCGGTACGCAAAACCAAAGAATATATTTTGGCTGGCGATTGCATGCAGGTAGTCATTGGACAGCGGATCAGCAAACCTTTTACAGATTCACCATTGGCGCTCTATAGAGCATTGCGCTCCCTCAATCCATCGCCTTATATGTATTTCTACGATTTTGGGGATATGCAAATCGTCGGATCTTCGCCGGAGATTTTGGTACGCCAAGAGAAACGGGCTGCAGAAAAAATTGTGACTATTCGCCCACTCGCTGGGACTCGTCCTCGCGGAGCGAACCCTGAAGAAGATGAGCGCCTTGCCAAGGAGCTCTTGGCTGACCCTAAAGAAATCGCTGAACACGTCATGTTGATTGATTTGGCGCGCAATGACGTTGGTCGTATCGCCAAAACTGGCACAGTAAAGCTCACCGACTCCATGTCGATCGAAAAGTACTCTCATGTACAACACATTGTGAGCTCCGTAGAAGGTCATCTTTTAGACAATATGAGCAATATGGATGTATTGCGCGCTACTTTTCCGGCAGGCACTCTCTCTGGGGCGCCCAAAATTCGTGCCATGGAAATCATTGATGAAATGGAAATTGTGAAACGCGGCGTTTATGGCGGCGCAGTAGGCTACCTCTCATTCTCGGGCGATATGGATGTCGCGATTGCCATCCGTACCGGCGTTATTCGGGATGGCATGCTGCACTCTCAAGCTGGCGCAGGTGTAGTTGCTGACTCCGACCCTACTGCAGAGTGGAAAGAAACTGAAGCAAAAGCACGTGCCGTCCTCACTGCAGCCGATTTAGTACAAGGAGGACTCGATGCTCCTCATGATTGATAACTATGATTCGTTTACTTATAACCTTGTGCAATATTTTGCAGAACTTGGTGAAGAGGTGAAGGTATTTCGGAATGATGAAATTGCAGTGGAAGATATTGCAAAACTCAATCCCGCACGTATATGTATTTCTCCTGGTCCTTGTAGCCCCGCAGAAGCAGGTATTTCAGTTGAGACCATTAAGCGCTATGCAGGAGAAATTCCTATTCTGGGTGTTTGCCTTGGACATCAAGCGATTGGTGAAGCCTTTGGAGGCAATATTATTCGTGCGCAAAAAGTCATGCACGGTAAGACCGATGACATTCATCACACTGGCGTAGGCGTTTTTAAGAACTTGCCCAATCCATTTAAAGTGACCCGCTATCACTCCCTCGCGATTGAAAAGAGCTCGTTACCTGCAGTGCTTGAAGTGACAGCCACCTCTTCAGATGGAGAAATTATGGCTGTCCGCCATCGTGAGCTTGCTGTTGAGGGTGTGCAGTTTCATCCTGAATCCATTCTGTCGGAGCATGGTCACGCTCTGCTTAAGAATTTTTTGCAAAATACATAAGTCAAAGCACTATGCCCATTACCCCTCAAGAAGCTCTGCAACGCTGTATTGAACACAGAGAACTATTTCATGATGAGATGACGGCCATGATGCGCCTCATCATGAGCGGTGAAATGTCACCCGAATTGGTGGCTGGCCTCTTAGTAGCTTTGCGTACCAAAAAAGAAACTGTTGGAGAAATTGCAGCTGCTGCTCAAGTCATGCGTGAATTTGCAACATCTGTCCATGTTGATGACCGCACACACCTCGTAGATGTCGTGGGCACTGGTGGCGATGGCGCCCATACTTTTAATATTTCGACTGCAGCCATGTTTGTTGCTGCAGGGGCTGGAGCCAAGATTGCCAAACACGGTAATCGCAGCGTGAGTAGTAAGTCAGGTAGTGCCGATGTTCTAGAAGCTTTAGGAGTAAATCTTGCTCTTTCAGCCGAGCAAGTAGCTCAATGCATCTCCACAGTAGGTGCTGGCTTTATGTTTGCACCTAACCATCATCCTGCCATGAAGTACGTTGTTCCCATTCGCAAGCAATTGGGTGTGCGCACTATTTTTAATATCTTGGGGCCACTTACCAACCCAGCTGATGCCAAGCGCATTCTGATGGGGGTTTTTCATGCTGATTTAGTGGGTATACAAGCACGGGTATTACAAGCGCTTGGCATGGAACATGCGCTTGTGGTTTATGGCCGCGATGGTTTAGATGAAATTTCCCTAGAAGGTCCAACACTTGTTGGCGAGCTTAAAGACGGTGAAGTGCGTGAATATGAGATCCATCCGAAAGACTTTGGGCTCAATACCGCCCCTACTAGTAGCTTCAAAGTAGCTAATGCAGAAGAATCCAAACAAATTGTTTTAGATGTTATTGACAATAAGCCCGGGGCAGCCAGTGATATCGTTTGCTTTAATGCTGGCGCTACGCTGTACGTTGCTGGTGTTGCCAAAGATATTGCCAGTGGTATCGCTATGGCAAAAGCGGCAATTAGCTCAGGCGCTGCCCGTCAAAAACTCGACGCATTTGTCGCTGCAACCCAAACTAAGTAATTATTCATGAGTGATATTCTCGACAAAATTGTTGCTACTAAAAAAGTAGAGATTGCGCAGATATCCAAGAAAATCTCTTTGGGTAATCAACGCGAGCTGGCGCTGACGAATAATCAAAGCAATGCTTTAAAGCCACGCGGCTTTATCAACTCCATTAATCAAAAGATTGCCTCTGGTAAAGCCGGGGTCATCACTGAAATCAAAAAGGCCAGTCCGAGCAAAGGCATCTTGCGTGAAAACTTTAATCCCGCAGAAATTGCACGCTCTTATGAGCTGCATGGCTCAGCCTGCTTATCCGTTCTAACGGATGTCGATTACTTTCAAGGTTGCAATGCTTACTTACAAGAAGCTCGTGCTGCCTGCAATATTCCGGTACTGCGTAAAGACTTTACGATCGATCCCTATCAAGTTTATGAAGCTCGTGCGATCGGCGCAGATGCCATTTTGTTAATTGTTGCCTGCCTTGAACTTAATCAAATGAAAGAGCTTGAGGCATGCGCCCACGAATTGGGTTTAGATGTCTTAGTTGAGGTGCATAACGCACCCGAACTTGAGCAAGCTCTTGAGCTAAAGACGCCCCTACTCGGTATCAATAATCGCAATCTTAAGACCTTT
>CAILON010000014.1 GCA_903835865.1 uncultured beta proteobacterium | reverse complement strand
GATTGATTTACAACAGGCGCTCGCGGCGGCCGTGGCGGATGAAGCGCGTCGCCACTTGTCCACTCCAGAACTTGTGGCAAGCGCAATGCATAGCGCCGTGGAAAATCTTGGCGCCATTGCGGGGCGCATGACGGCCGACGATATTCTTGGTCGCATATTTTCTAGATTTTGTGTGGGCAAGTAAGAGATTTTTGCTGAATTGCTGTGACACAATTATTTTCTAATTCAAAATAATTATCACAGATATATTTATCTCGGCAGCGATTGTGCTGATACCTTAACTATCTATATAAGGAGATTTCGGTCTCTGTCCGGCGGATACACCCAATGACACAAAAGGAAGCAACAGCCCGAATCAAGATCAATCGACTCCTAGAAACATCTGGATGGAGTTTCTTTGACAGTGACAACACAAAGGCAAATATTGGTCTTGAGAAACATGTACGTCTTCGTTCATTTGACCTTGATTCAATGGGGGAGAACTTTGAAAAATTATCCTCTGGCTTTGTGGATTTCCTACTGCTTGATGATCGCGGGTTTCCATTTGTTGTACTTGAAGCCAAGGCGGAAAATAAGAACCCGCTTGTTGGTAAAGAACAGGCGCGCAAGTACGCAAAATCTCAAAATTGCCGTTTTGTCATTTTGAGCAATGGCAACTTGCATTACTTCTGGGATCTCGAACGCGGCAATCCATATGTCATCACAAATTTCCCAACTCCAAACTCTGTCATTAATTATCAAAAGACTAAACCAGATCCAAAGCGCATTATTGAGGAGGTTGTCGATGATGATTATGTTGTATTAACACAACGTCCGAACTATAAAACCGAAGCTGCATGGAAAAACACTAGCGAACGTGATCGCTTTATCGAAGTGAACGGCCTGCGATTTTTACGTCCCTACCAATTGAAGGCAATTGTCGCAATTCAACAAGCAATCAAGAATGGAAGTGACAGATTTCTTTTAGAAATGGCCACGGGTACAGGCAAGACGCTTACCGCTTCTGCAATTATCAAACTCTTTCTTCGCACCAGTAACGCCCGGCGCATACTTTTTCTAGTCGATCGACTTGAGCTCGAAGATCAAGCGCTGAAGGCATTTAAAAAAACACTATCAAACGACTACAAGTCCGTCATATATAAAGAAAACCGCGATGACTGGCGGCATGCGGAGGTTGTAGTCACCACGGTGCAATCCCTGCTTTTTAACAACAAATATCAACAGCAATTTTCACCCACTGACTTCGACTTGGTCATATCCGACGAAGCACACCGTTCAATTGGCGGCAATGCCCGCGCCGTGTTTGATTATTTCATCGGTTACAAACTTGGACTTACTGCAACACCGTTTGATTATCTTAAAAAATTTGACAGGGACAGATCAACCACTAAAGATCCCCGCGAGTTCGAACGTCGCCTAATGCTTGATACCTACCGAACTTTTGGATGTGAGGATGGCCAACCCACATTCCGCTACTCCCTACTTGATGGTGTAAGGGAAGGCTTTCTAATCAATCCCACTGTTGTTGATGCAAGAAGCGAGGTCACCACACAACTTCTTTCGGACGATGGCTTTATTGTGTCGTTTAAGGATGACGCTGGCGAAGACCACAACGAATCTTTTAAGCAACGTCAGTTTGAAAAACGTTTTTTTTCTACGGCCACAAACCAACTATTTTGCAAAACGTTTCTAGAAAATGCGTTGCGTGATCCGGTCAGCGGCGAGATTGGAAAGTCCATCGTCTTTGCGGTTAGTCAGCATCATGCGGGCAGGCTGACACAGATCCTGAATGAAATGGCAGACCGCATGTTCCCAGGCAAGTACAAGTCAGATTTTGCTGTTCAGGTCACTTCACAAGTGGAAGGTGCCCAGCAGCACACCATTAACTTCACAAACAATAATTTGCTTGGCTCGGCCAACTTCATTCCTGTCTATAAAACCAGTAAGGCTCGCGTGTGCGTCACCGTTGGCATGATGACCACAGGCTACGACTGCCCAGACTTACTTAATCTGGGCCTCTTTCGTCCAATTTTTTCACCAACAGATTTCATACAAATAAAAGGACGCGGTACTAGGAAGCACGATTTCCGAGAGCTGCTCTTTGACGAGACGGTTCGTGAAAGCGTCAAAGAACCGAAGAAGACCGCCTATAAATTGTTTGATTTTTTTGCCAACTGTGAGTATTTCGAAAAAGATTTCAATTACGACGAGGTTCGTAAACTTCCAAAACCCAGAGCCGCAAGCGAAGAAGGCATCAAAGAGGGCGGTGAAATTATTCCACCACCAGCGCCGGGAGAAACCTATGAACATCTTGGTGGTGACATTATTTCAACCATTCAGGAAGTAGCAGTCGGCGAGCAGGGCATGAAGATTGATCGCATGTTCTACGAGAAGTTCGAGGACACCGTGCGCGAAAACAACTTCATCGCTGCCAGTGTTGAGGCGGGTCAGTGGGATCGGGTCATCGACTATGTGAATAGGGAAGTGTTCGACAAACCATCAGAGTTCTACACACTCGACAAGCTTCGCAAAGCAGCCTCCGTGGATCGTCGTCTGGGCCTTCG
>CAILON010000013.1 GCA_903835865.1 uncultured beta proteobacterium | reverse complement strand
GATCCCGTCTTGATTTGGCCTGCATTGGTGCCAACTGCAATGTCTGCAATAGTACTGTCTTCAGTTTCACCAGAGCGATGTGAAATAACTGCAGTGTAATTAGCGCGCTTTGCCATTTCTATAGCAGCAAAAGTTTCTGTCAAAGTTCCGATCTGATTAATCTTAATCAGAATAGAGTTTGCAACCCCTTTATCAATACCTTCCTTGAGAATTCTTGTATTGGTGACAAAAAGATCGTCGCCAACTAATTGAATTTTTTTACCCAATTTCTTAGTGATATCTGCCCAGCCATCCCAATCACTTTCGTGCATTCCATCTTCGATCGACACGATTGGAAATTGATCAGCCAATTGACCTAGATAATCCGAAAATTCACCTGAGCTTAATTGCAAACCTTCGCCGGAAAGATGGTATTTGCCATCTTTATAGAATTCACTAGCGGCACAATCTAGAGCTAACAATACATCTTCTCCAGCTTGATACCCAGCACCTTCAATTGCTTTCATGATGGTTTGCAAGCACTCTTGATTACTTTTGAAATTAGGTGCGAATCCGCCCTCATCACCTACAGTTGTTGGCATTCCTTGTGCGCCAAGGATCTTCTTCAATTCATGAAAGATCTCGGCCCCACAGCGTAAGGCCTCTCGAAAACTCTGCGCGCCAACCGGCATAACCATAAATTCTTGAATATCCAGGCTGTTATTAGCATGTGCGCCACCATTGACGATATTCATCATCGGGACGGGTAGTTGCATACCACCGGAACCCCCAAAGTAGCGATACAAAGGTAAGCCGGCCTCCTCTGCTGCAGCTCTCGCCACCGCCATAGAAACCGCTAAAGTTGCATTTGCGCCAAGGCGTGCTTTATTGTGCGTGCCATCTAACTCGATCAAAGTGTGATCTAAGAAGGCTTGCTCGCTGGCATCTAAACCTAAGATGGATTCAGCAATTTCAATATTGATATTTTGAACCGCCTTAAGAACACCTTTACCTAAATAACGAGCCTTATCACCATCTCGCAGCTCAATGGCTTCACGTGAGCCTGTAGATGCTCCTGATGGGACAGCAGCGCGACCCATTACACCAGATTCCAATAGCACATCGCACTCTACTGTTGGGTTGCCCCGTGAATCTAAAATTTCTCTACCGATGATGTCAACAATGGCGCTCATGCACCTTCTCCTTAAAACAATATGAAATTGGGTTGATTAAATTTGTTCTACTAAATTTACTTAAAGCTATCTTCCAGGAATGAGCCGCTTGCTTTAACAACCCGATCGAGGGCAACAAGTGATTCAAGCAATTCTTTCATTCGATTCAATGGCACCGCATTGGGGCCATCAGAGAGCGCCTTGGCTGGATCTGGATGAGTCTCCATAAATAATCCACTCACACCAACTGCTACCGCAGCTCTTGCTAAAACAGGAACAAACTCACGTTGACCTCCGCTCGAACTACCTTGTCCACCTGGTAGTTGAACCGAATGGGTGGCATCAAATACAACAGGAGCTTGGGAATCACGCAATATGGCCAGACTTCTCATATCTGATACAAGATTGTTGTAACCAAAAGAAGCGCCCCGCTCACAAACCATAAATTGGTCTGGCAAGTTCTTTTCTGCTGCTGCAGCACGAGCCTTTTCAATCACATTGAGCATCTCTTGTGGAGAAAGGAATTGCCCTTTTTTGAAATTCACTGGTTTACCACTTTGTGCGCAAGCACGAATGAAATCAGTTTGACGACAAAGAAATGCAGGCGTCTGCATCACATCAACCACCTCAGAAACCGCTTTAATCTCGCTGATATCGTGTACATCTGTCAAGATTGGAACGCCGACTTGCTTTTTTACCTTTGCTAGGATTTCCAAG
>CAILON010000012.1 GCA_903835865.1 uncultured beta proteobacterium | reverse complement strand
GCCCTGCCCATGCCATGACGGCAAGAGCAATAATCCACACCCCTTTAGTCCAGCCCGCAAGTCCACAGACTAAAGCAAACACCAAAACTGCTACAAGCAATCCGAGAGAGCTATAACCCCATGCATAGGGGTCGATCATGCCGAGGCCCAAGGCTAATGGATAGAACATCAGCGAAACCAATGTGAGTGCCAATTTAAAACTGATAGGCGCCGGACGACTTGGCAATAAGACTGAACTCCAGAGTAATAAAGTCAGCACAACGCTCAAGTCGCCTATAGCACCGCGCACATAGGCAGCTAGTGGTAATTGCATTCCTAAACCCAATGGCCAGAAAAAGATATTGGCTACTAGAATGACCATGAGCCATTTAGTAGGAAATGAAAATGTTTTATGGGAAAAGGCCTGAGCAATCCAAACTACTATCACCCCGCAAGTCATGGCCATTTCTATCAGAGCGAGGTTTTGCATCCAATAGATCATGGTTGCCCCTCTTTAGAGTTGGTATCCGATGCAGGATCTGATGCTTGCGTCAGTTGACTATAAGCTTGCATTAGCCATGCAGGTGAAAAGTAAACATGCCGAATTTTTTTACGGTCCCAGGTATAGACTAAATGGGCATCGGCACCATTAGCACTGATTAAGTAGGGATAAGAAAATTCTTTACGCTGTTCATTTGGCAAAGATTCTTCATCCTCTAACACTCGTACCACCTGCCATTGATCTGATTGGGCGGGTTTCATCAACAAAACTAAGCGATAACGCCCTGCCTCAATATTATTCAGCGCTAATAAACGTATTCCATTTTCCAATGTCAGGCCCGCAACTGCAGAGTTGGGATTGGCAATCGTTAAATCTTCAGAGCCATGCCATGTTTGTCCAGCATCCAAAGTTTGACTAACTGGTATTTGCTTTGCCAAGCCAGAACTTCGGGTTTGACGAAATAAAGCAGTAGCCGTTTGCGGATCATTTACAAATACCACCGGCTGAATCGCACTACGTCCTGAACTCATGCGGCGTTTATCAATTACTTGTGCTGCCTCTACTCTTAAAAGCTCTCCAAAGCGTCCGATCCACTCATGGTAAGCAGGTAAACCAAGACGTCCATCGGCGAACTGTAAGGCTGGTGACTTCACTAAAGTGCTTAAATTGAAAAAGGGAGAACTAATCAGGCGCTGTGGACGACCCCAAGTAAGTCCCTCGTCATCAGAAATCATGGTGGAGATCGAGCTCCCCGCCCATCCCCCAATCGATACCGTCACAAAGAACAATTGCATCCGACCATCTGCCATTCTGCTGGGGACTGGATTGCCCAGCTTAGCGATATAGCGCGAGAGACCGCTCTGAGCCCCAAGCCGATCAATCACGACCGTAGGTGCACTCCAATTTGCCGATTGCGGATCATAGACGGCACTATTAATGACGACATCGGGGGCGCCCTCACGACTACCAGCAAACCAAAATGCCCTGATGGCTCCGTCCTTCAAAGCAATGAGAGAGGCAGCATGTACAGAAGCTGCGCCAGTATCTGGCAACCAAGTTGAAAGTGGTTGAGCAATGCTCGGTTTACTAGGCTGCTGAGTTTTAGAAGCGTTTGATTGTTCTGCTAACGCTTCATTGGCACTTGGTGCTAATTCTGCAAATGGCGCCCAAGCAGGACGACTATCTAGATGCAGAAATCCGATTACTGCAGCCAGCAATAAAAAGCATAAGGAAATGACACGACTCATCGACAGGCATCCTTGCTATCTAATAGGGCAGCAGAATTGACTACTGGTGTTGCTATCAGAAACTCATTAACAAATAAATGCTTGGCAATATTTCCTTTGAGTATTTCGATAATTTCTTCATTGGAATGACGCGCTCTCATTTCCATTCTTTGACCCAGAATTTGACAGGAATCACAAACTTGCGGCTTTACACCCAATGGTGCCTGCACTAATACCAAGGGATAGTTTGCACTCAATTGAGCAACTTCACCTGCCTCTGATGCTAGGTATCCATGCAAACGACCACCCGGTAAGAGCAGTCGATATTCTTCATCCTTTGCTCGGTAATCACACGGAATCCATAAATCCTTACCTTGCACCTGTTCGATCACTGCAGGCGAATACCGACCTAACTGACCCTCTAAGGGGGATAGGCTACTGTTAAGCGCGCAATAGCTTAAAAAGCAGGTTGCCAGTGCGGCTGTTTTGCACAGATCCTTTTTAAGTAGTCCCGCAAGCGCCAATAACACACTGCCCCCCATGAGGAGCCAATGTCCATAGGAGTAGGTCCATGAACCTGCTTCGCTGATGAGGACAGAAAGTTGCAAGCGACTGCCAATCCATGACAGAGCCACAAGAATAATCATTTGCAATATCAGGGCAATGCGAAAACCCCACAAAGGCAAGCGCTCCCAACGTAAAGCAATCAATGCAGCCAAGGCTGGCATCACTGGTAAAAGATAGCGCCCCGAACGTTGGCTGGGCAAAGTAAAGACAATGAAAAATGCCATCACTAGCAAAAGCAATAGACTCTCTTCCATAGTCAGGAATCGACGTTCACGCCAACACTGCCACAAAGTAGAGATCAATACAAAAGAAAATAAACCCGCATTCGCCAAGGTCGTTAGGAGGAGCATCCAAATGCTGTCACCCCCACTTAATAAATCTAATAAGTAATTTGTACTACGCGCATCAAATTTACCGGCATTCTCGCCCAGGACAAATTCTTTCCAAATGGCCTCTGGATATGGGTCTAAAGCAAACCACAGTGCAAAAACGGCTAGCGCCAATAGGCCGACGACGCATAACTTATAGAAATCCTGCATGAGCGTCTTAGGAATACTCCACTGCCGCCAGCGCCAATAATACAAAACCAAGGCAAAAGAAGCCGGCACGATATAAGCAAAAGATTTTGCAAGCAAAGCGAAACCTAAACAAATACCCGCAAACAATGGAAATAAGAATTTCGAATCAAAAGCCGCTTTACCCCAATACAAGAGCGCCATAAAAGGTAAGCTAATCCAAAATACTTCAGGTGGATCAGTCAAAAATGGGCGCCCATACCGATAGGTCGCAAAAAAGGAGAGCCACACTAAGCTCGCTAATATCCCTGTTTTTGCATTTCCACTAAAGCGACGCACCGCCAAGAATAAGAAAAAAGCAGTAAGGCCCGTATAGAAGACTCCAGGCCAGCGCAAATTCAATAGCGACCAATCATTAGCCCATTGAGTGCTCACTAAGCCTTGCCAAAAAATCAATGGGGGTTTGGTGTTCTTCAGACCCTCCATTTCTGACTGCAAAGGTAACCAATTCCCCGTATTTGCCGTCATCCGGACAATATGCATATAGGGATATTCATCGCCATTCTTGGGGGCAAAGCGGCTATCTAAGCCATAAAGGTAGGTAAATACACCTAAAAGGAGTACTAATATCGCCGAGCGGTAAGAAAATGGGCCACGCATAGCGCTAGTTTATAGGGCTTGCAATTATTCTGGAGAAAAGCAAATTCATGCACTTTTTCTAATGAGCTTATAAGAAATGAATCTGAGGTATATGCCACTGCCATCAACTTCTTGTTTAAGATATGAATAAGTGAATTTCACCTAGTTTCTAACACTGAGAAAAAATCTAAATGGAGATTGTTCCCATGCGTGCAAAGCACCTCAAAACCGCGTTACTGACTTCAGCCATCATTGGCCTTGGCCAATGGTGTAGCTTAAGCCAAGCTCAAAACGCTGCTGCAACGGATTTATACAAACGGGGATTAGCAGCTACTTGCGCTAACTGCCATGGCACCGACGGTAAGGGTGTTGTGGATGGCGGCATGCCCCTCATCAATGGGCTTAGTAGCGAACAAATGCTGACTCAGCTCAAAGCATTTAAATCTGGCGCCCGCGAAGGAACCATCATGCCGCAGTTAGCTAAAGGCTACTCTGAAGAGCAACTCGAAACTATCGCCAATCAGCTTGGCAAAAAATAATAAGGAAGCCATCATGGATCGTCGTCATTTTATTGGTCAAAGCGCTGCTGCACTCGGCTTAGCAGCGGGCTTTTCTGGGCAGGCTCATGCCAACCTACAAAAAGCAGAAATCCTGGTAATTGGGGGTGGATACGGCGGAGCAACTGTTGCCAAATACTTGCGCCTGTTTTCTAATAACACCGCTAAGGTCACCTTAATTGAGCCAAATGCTTCTTTCATTTCCTGCCCAATGTCCAACTTGGTAGTTGGCGGATCGCGCACCATGTCTGAAATCACTACTTCTTATGACAATCTCAGCAAGCGTCATGGCATTAAGATGATTCAAGATAGCGTTGTCAGCATGGATGCAGACAAGAAGACAGTGAAGCTGGCTTCTGGCAAAACCTTGCGTTATGACAAGGCTGTTGTTTCTCCAGGCGTTACTCTCATGATGAATAGCATTGAGGGTTTAGCGCAAGCTAACAAAGATGGCGTTACATTACAAGCCTGGAAAGCTGGCGCAGAGACTGTAGCACTTCACAAACAGTTAGCTGCTATGCGTGATGGCGGAACATTTATTCTCAGCGTACCCGAGGCACCCTATCGCTGCCCTCCCGGACCATACGAGCGCGCCTGCCAGGTTGCTAATTACCTCAAGCAAAATAAACCTAAATCCAAAGTGTTAATTTTGGATGCCAATCAGGACGTTACTTCTAAGGGCGCACTGTTCAAGAAAGTATGGGCGGAGCAGTACGCAGGGATTATTGAATATCTACCAAAACATAATGTCACTGCTGTAGATGCTAAAACCAAAACTGTCAAATTAGAAGTTCAAGATGACATCAAAGGTGATGTATTAAATCTATTGCCTGCAATGAGCGCTGGTGAGATCGCCGTGAAAACCGGTTTAGCTAACTCGAATGGACGCTGGGTGAATGTGCACTTCATCAACTTTGAGTCCACTGCACAAAAAGATATTCATGTGCTTGGCGACTCCATTCAGATTGCACCTGCGATGCCAAAGTCAGGACACATGGCCAATCAACATGCCAAAGTAGCTGCCGCAGCGATCGTTGCTGAGCTTAGCGGTTGGGAAGTAAATCCTGCCCCAGTGCTTACCAATACCTGCTATAGCTTTGTCAATGCTAAAGAGGTAGTTCACGTGGCTAGCGTTCATCAATACAACGCGGCAGAGAAAACCTTCAAGCCAGTACCGGGTGCAGGGGGGCTTTCTCCAGCCCCCTCAACCTTAGAAGGGGTTTACGCCTGGGGATGGGCTCACAATATCTGGGCTGATAGTTTGGCTTGATTTGTATCAACTCTTCCAAAAAAAAGGGCCTTCGGGCCTCTTTTTTTGTTGCAGCCCTCAGTTTGAGAAATATACTGGGGCATAACAATCAGAAACACAGGAGATCAGATGAATACGCCCCCTACCTTGCCAAAGGATGCCTCCAAGCTTGAAGAAGCCATTGAAAAGTGGACAGTGCCCATTGGAAACCTATTTGTTTCCTTATTTCATCGAATAGCATTATTTGGCATTGGTGGCGCAACCGTTTGGTCTGCTGTAGTTGCTTTCCTGGGAATGATGAGTAAAGGCTCTGCTTCTATTGAAGATTTGCTCTTACTGTTTATCTATTTAGAGATTGGTGCAATGGTGGGGATTTACTTTAAGACCAACCATATGCCTGTACGCTTTTTGATCTACGTAGCCATCACAGCAGTGACGCGCCTCATTATTGATTTAGTCAACACCAAACATGAAGCCGATATGGCCATCTTATTGATGGGCCTGACCATTCTCATTTTAGCTTTAGCAAACGCTGTCGTTCGCTATGCCTCATACAAATTTCCTAGCAAATCAGGCGAGAACGATTAAATACATGGGTCTCCTTGATTTATAAATTATGCAATTACTCAGAAAATCTCAAGAACGAGGCTATGCCGACCACGGCTGGCTCAAAAGCTTTCACTCTTTTTCCTTTGCTGGTTACCAGGACCCTCGCTTTATGGGCTGGGGTAATCTCAAGGTCATCAATGAAGATCGCGTAGCTCCAGGCATGGGCTTTGGCAAACATGGCCATCGCAATATGGAAATCATTAGCTATGTCCTTTCTGGGGAGCTGGCGCATGAAGACAGCATGGGAAACATCAAAGGTATTCCACCGGGTGATATCCAGCGCATGAGTGCAGGCACTGGCGTGGTACATAGCGAGTTCAATCATGCCAAAGATCAAACCACCCATTTTTTACAAATTTGGATAGAGCCCAACACTTTAGAAGTAACACCAAGTTACGAACAAAAATCGATTCCGCTAACCAATAAAGAAGGTAAGTTATGCCTAGTTGCCTCTCCTGATGGGCAGGATTATTCAGTCATGATTCATGCTGATGCAAAACTGTATTCTGGATTATTTGATGGCGATCAGAGCGCCAAATTCGTCCTTGATCCCAAGCGCAAAGCCTATGTTCACCTTATTCGGGGTTCACTAGATGTGAATGGGCAAACTTTGAGTGATGGTGATGCCTTATTCATTCAAGACGAAACGCAACTAGAAATTACTAATGGAAAAAACGCTGAGGTCTTAGTATTCGACCTCAGCGCTGCATGATTTGAACCAGATTACTTTGGAATTACTCCAACTTAATCTTGGCTTTCTCGATCACAACTTTCCATCTAGCAATATCTGAGAAATATAAATCGGTGAACTGCTGAGTATTCATCGGGGCAATCTGCACACCTGCCTTGATAAATCGCTCTTTCATTTCGGGTGTCTCTAAAATTTTGAGAACGGTATTATTCAGCGTTTGTACGATAGCCGTTGGTGTCCCTGCTGGC
>CAILON010000011.1 GCA_903835865.1 uncultured beta proteobacterium | reverse complement strand
TTGCCATATGCCATGGGCATTAAGAAGGCATTTCCGGATAAGGATGTATTTGCTATTACTGGCGAAGGCTCAATCCAGATGTGTATTCAAGAGCTCTCTACCTGTAAGCAATACAACACACCGGTCAAAATTGTTTCTTTGAATAACCGTTACTTAGGTATGGTTCGTCAATGGCAGGAGTTAACCTATAACAAACGTTATTCCAGCTCCTACATGGATTCATTGCCTGACTTCGTGAAGTTGGCTGAAGCTTATGGTCACGTTGGCATGCTTATTGAGAAAAAGTCTGATGTTGAAGGTGCGCTCAAGGAGGCCATTCGCCTGAAAGATCGTACCGTGTTTATGGATTTCCAAACTGACCCAGAAGAAAACGTTTGGCCCATGGTTCAAGCGGGCAAGGGCATTACTGAAATGCTTTTGGGCAGCGAGGACCTCTAATGCGCCATATTATTTCTGTTTTGATCGAAAACGAACCCGGCGCATTGTCCCGGGTAGTTGGTCTTTTCTCCGCACGTGGTTACAACATTGAAACTTTGAGTGTTGCGCCTACTGAGGATCCCTCTTTGTCGCGCATGACCATAGTCACCATTGGATCTGATGACGTGATTGAACAAATTACGAAGCATTTAAATCGTTTGGTTGAAGTGGTTAAGGTATTTGATTTGAGTGAAGGTCCCCATATTGAGCGCGAGCTAATGATGATCAAGGTTCGTGCTGTTGGTAAAGAGCGTGAAGAGCTCAAGCGCACAACGGATATTTTCCGTGGGCGCATCATTGATGTGACGGATAAGAGTTACACCATTGAATTAACGGGTGATAGTGCCAAGTTAGATGCATTTATTGATTCAATTGATCGCGCTTCAATTCTGGAAACCGTTCGTTCGGGCGGTTCTGGCATTGGTCGCGGTGAGCGGATTTTGAAGGTTTAATTTTTTTAACTGATTTATTAAGCAATAAAACACATTTTCAATACAAGGAAAGAGCATGAAAGTTTTTTACGATAAAGACGCTGATTTGTCCCTCGTTAAGGGCAAAAAAGTCACCATTATTGGTTATGGTTCACAAGGCCATGCACACGCATTGAATCTAAATGACTCTGGCGTTAATGTAACTGTTGGTTTACGTAAAGATGGCGCTTCCTGGAGCAAGGCTGCAAATGCAGGCCTGACAGTAAAAGAAGTAGCTGAAGCGGTTAAAGATGCTGACATCGTGATGATGTTGTTACCTGATGAGCAAATTGCTGATGTGTACAACAAAGAAGTTCACGGCAACATTAAGCAGGGCGCGGCCCTTGCTTTTGCACATGGATTTAACGTTCATTACGGACAAGTTCAGCCACGCGCTGACTTAGATGTCATCATGATTGCACCTAAGGCACCCGGCCATACTGTTCGCGGTACTTACGCACAGGGTGGTGGTGTCCCACATTTGATCGCTGTTTACCAAGATAAATCTGGCTCTGCTCGTGACCTAGCTTTGTCCTACGCAACAGCAAACGGTGGTGGTCGTGCCGGCATTATCGAAACCAACTTCCGTGAAGAAACTGAAACCGACTTGTTCGGTGAGCAAGCTGTTTTGTGTGGCGGTGCAGTTGAATTGATCAAAGCTGGTTTTGAGACTTTGGTTGAAGCTGGTTATGCCCCAGAAATGGCTTACTTCGAGTGCTTACACGAGCTCAAGTTAATTGTTGACTTGATCTACGAGGGTGGTATTGCCAACATGAACTACTCAATTTCTAATAATGCGGAATACGGTGAGTATGTAACTGGTCCCCGTATTGTTACGGAAGACACAAAGAACGCAATGCGTCAGTGCCTAAAAGATATTCAGACTGGTGAATATGCAAAGAGCTTCATCTTGGAAAACAAAGCAGGAGCTCCAACATTGATTTCACGTCGACGCTTGAATGCTGAGCATGATATTGAAGTAGTTGGCGCTAAGTTGCGCGCTATGATGCCTTGGATTGCGAAGAATAAGTTAGTTGACCAAACTAAAAACTAAGCAATTAGCAAATACTGTTTTATTAAATAAAGGCTCAGAACAAAGATGATGTATCCACACCCCATTATTGCGAAAGAAGGCTGGCCGTATTTAGCACTAGTGGGGTTCTTTACTTTGCTAGTTCAGTACCTTGGTGGTTCCGCTTGGTCTTGGCCACTCTGGATCATCTTTATCTTTGTTCTGCAGTTCTTCCGTGATCCACAGCGTATTCCAGCCATGGGTCGGGATCTGGTGTTATCGCCAGCTGATGGACGCATTGTTGTGGTTGAAATTGCCAATGATCCCTATGCTGGACGTGAGGCACTCAAGATTAGTGTTTTCAT
>CAILON010000010.1 GCA_903835865.1 uncultured beta proteobacterium | reverse complement strand
TGGATATTCATGCAATTAATGCCTTTAAGCCTATTCGTTTTGTTGCCAAGTCAGAAGTAGAGAGCTGGCCTATTTTTGGTTGGATGGCCAAACAATTAGGGACTGTATTTATTGAACGCGGTAATTCAAGGCATGCTATTCAAGTGGTCAGCAATATGATCAATGCACTTGCTAAAGAATCAATCTGCATCTTTCCTGAAGGAACATCGACCGATGGCGCTACAGTTCGCCCATTCAAAGCCAACCTCTTTGAATCTGCTGTAATAAGCCAAGCCCCAGCATATTCCCTTGCAATTGAGTATTTTGATAGGAAGTCAGGATTTCGCACCGATGTGACCGCATTTATTGGAGAGATGGGTCTTTTGGAGTCCATGTCAAAAATATTGAAGCATCGAAATCTACGAGTAGAGCTCACCTTTTTCCCGCCATCAGCTGCAAGCCCTGGATTCTCCAGTGATCGGAAGTGGCTTGCTTTACATAGCCAAGAGCAAATTTCGACATATTTAGCCCCTTAAATCATAATATGTAATAAAACTGTCATATCCTTGGTTTAAAAGTAAACGATATTTCAATGGATGGAAAATGAGTTCAAAGCATAAAGAAATGGCAGAGTGGTACCGACGCGCTCAAGAAGAGATTCTTGATAGCATGGATGAAGAACTCGAGATGGAGATGGATGACGATCGCCTTTCTCCTGATGGGGATAGCCAATCTCAAGTCCCTCGCAATGTCTATTTCAAAGAATTATTCCGATTGCAAGGCGAGTTAGTAAAACTTCAGGATTGGGTTGTTACTAAGAAAGTTAAAGTCGCTGTGCTTTTCGAGGGACGTGATTCAGCAGGTAAGGGTGGTGCTATTAAGCGTATCGCACAACGTTTAAACCCTCGCGTATGCAAAGTGGTTGCGCTGCCTGCACCAAACGAGCGTGAAAAAACACAATGGTATTTTCAGCGCTACATATCCCAATTACCTGCGGGTGGAGAAATAGCGCTATTTGATCGAAGCTGGTACAACCGTGCTGGTGTTGAAAAGGTCATGGGATTTTGTACCAAAAAAGAGTATGAAGAATTTCTGAGAACTGTTCCTGATCTCGAACGTATGATGATTAGCTCAGGAATTATTTTAATTAAGTATTGGTTCTCCATCTCAGATGATGAGCAATACAACCGCTTTATGATGCGCATTCATGATCCGCTGAAGCAGTGGAAACTCAGTCCGATGGATTTGGAGGCACGTCGTTTATGGGAGGCTTATACCAAGGCCAAAGAGACGATGCTTGAGCGTACCCATATCCCTGAGGCACCATGGTGGGTCGTAGCCGCCAATGATAAGAAGAAGGCACGCCTAAATTGCATTACCCATCTCCTTAGTCAGATTCCATATAAAGAAATAGATCACCCAGTTATTACATTGCCAGCACGTGTACATAACCCGGATTACTTGCGCGGACCAGTACCTCCAGATATGTACGTCCCTGAGGTGTATTAGTTAAAAAGTACCTCGTAAGCCCACCATAAAGCTTCGTCCAGGCTGAGGTGCAAATAGTCTGACAGCCATTGGTGTTGTGGCATATCGAATCTGCTGATTTAAAAGATTCTTCATGTTTAAAAAGGCTGTCCAATTGACATCCCTGACTCTCTCTGTATATGAAAGACCAGCATTTACTAAGTTATAACTTGGAGCTGGACCCACCTCCCAACTTGCCAAGCGATTTTGTTGATAGCTATAGATGTAGGTAGCGTTCGCAAGCCATCCGTTTTTCTGATGGGCGATCTCAGCACCTAGTCTTGGCGCAGGTTGCAGGGGTAAATTACCACCCGCATCAAATGAACCTTGCGATGCATCACCAAAAATACGTCCCGCTAGCCCTGTTTGATTCCAGTTGTACGATAACTCCCCCTCTATTCCTTTGATCGTAGCTGCTGCTTGTTGGGCTGTTACAACTGAGAAATTTTCTGATGTTGGAATATATAGGCCCGTGTAATAACCATAGATGTAATTATTGAAGCGGTTAGCATAGGCACTTGCTTTGCCACGCATTAGCCCGCTAGTCTTTTGAATGTTGACCTCAAGGTTATGCGAGGTTTCTTTATTGAGGGTTGGACTTCCAATATCAAAGGTCGCCGTAGATTCATGTGCTCCATAAGAATAGAGTTCTTGCGCAGTGGGTGCTCTTTGTGAAACGGTATAGGCGACCCCTACACCATGACCGTGCATAAAATTCCATAACCCACCAGCCGAATAAGACATCAGATTAAATTGTCGGTTTTGCAAGGTAATCAGAGGCGTATTGCCGCCGTTATCCATAGTTTGTTGCTCGAGAGTAGTGCCAGTATTCGGGTTTTGAAACACGCTGTTATAGCGCATTCCTAAATTGCCTTGTACTGGCCCCCATTTGCCTTCCTCAATCCAAAACAGGGCATTTGAATTAGTCTTGGTCGGGGGAACTATTGCATAACTACCAGTTCCGACCTCAGTCGCATTAAGAGAGGCGGTGGTTACTTGCGCACCAAATATACCTTTCCAGCCTAATACAGGATTGTGCGCCAGCTCAAATCGCGCTTCATTAGCTATATTTTTCCAGACTGATGCCGCTTCACCTGTATTAGCAAATTCTGTATGGTTGTAATTTGAATTGGCAGCGCTAAATTTAAAGGATGAAAAACCTTCAAATGGATCGCGTGTTTGATGTTGAAAATCGTAGCGGTTTTGTGACTGGTTAATAAAGCCGCCATCAGGCGTTGGTATTCCGTAATTATTATTGAGGCGCTCAACCGAGACTCCGGTATACCCTGAGGTGCCCACATACGATATGCCGGCCCCTAAATTATTTTGATTACTCCACGAGTTGGGAAGCTTGCCGGAATAGGGAACACTTTGAGGCGCACCTGGATTGATGGACCATTCCTGATTAGGCCCATTTTGATTTGCGTAACCAGGTATCTGATAGTTATTAGCGTTATTGATTGCAGTATCAACGTGAAAGGCTAAAGAACCGATGGCACCGTCAACCTCAACCGCACCAGCGCGACCATTATTGACTGTTTCATAGCTAGTATTGATTGCGCCTGATGG
>CAILON010000009.1 GCA_903835865.1 uncultured beta proteobacterium | reverse complement strand
TGACGGGCAGAGAACGGCCAATAGGCGACCTTCGCTAATAATAAAAATAAGTCCCCATCAAGAGTGCGGAGGGGGTTACCCTTATTTTTTTAAAATAAGCCAAAAAAGGTTTGACCTGTCTCTAATTTACTGGCAATCTAGTTTCAAAAATAACCACTCTTAAAAAAGCTTAATTGTTGTTTAATGCCGTGTTTTAGAATTCAGTGAAATATAGCCTATCAGGGTTAAGTTATCGTTACTGTTGTTTACCCTGCACAGTTAAATAAAAATGTAAAAATGGAGCAGACATGAAAAAAGTAATTTTTGCCGCATTACTAGGTCTAGGTTTTTCAGTTACTGCATATGCTCAGCAGATTAGTACGCCTTCATCAGCAGCCAAACCTGCAGCAGCGCAAGTCAAAAAATATGACTTTAAAACGATGGATGAAGATGGCGACGGAAAAATTAGCGTAGCTGAAGCCAAAAAATATGGCATCACCGTTACGGAATTTAAGAAATTAGATAAAGACAATAGTGGTTTTCTTACTCAACGTGAACTTGAGGTTGAGTAAGAATGTAGCATCTAATTCAGAGTGACATTTTGTGAAACCACCTTCGGGTGGTTTTTCTTTGGATGTCTGCTTTGGGTCTTGATTTCAACCCGTCGATGCAACAGTTAGGGCAAAACGTTCTGCCGGTGTTTGATAGTTTAGTGTTTTTCTAGGACGCTCATTTAATTGCCTTGCTACGGCATTGAGTTTGGCTTGAGAGTAGTTAGCTAGGCTCATGCCTTTAGGGAAGTATTGTCTTAGTAAGCCGTTGGTATTTTCATTAGATCCGCGTTGCCAAGGATGCTGAGGATCACAAAAATACACTTGCACATCGGTAGCTAGAGTAAAGCGTTTGTGTTCAGACATTTCTTTGCCTCGATCCCAGGTTAAGGATTTATACAGCTCTTGCGGTAACTTGCGGGCATGCTTGATGAGTGCATTTACTACCGTCTCACTGTCTTTACGAGCCACTTTCACCAACATCACATAACGGGTTTGCCGTTCCACCTGGGTAGCGATCTGGCTATTGGCATCTCCATACAATAGATCACCTCCCCAATGACCAGGAACAGCTCTATCTTCTGCTTCGGCTGGCCGCTCTCTGATCGAGACTGCACCCTTAATTTTTCCAAGCCCTGCATCCTTCAGCGTGTGATGCCGTGTGCGGCGCATGATGCGGGTACGTCGTAAGTGCTGTGTGAGCTCTTTCTTTAAGGCTCCGCGGGCTTGGATGAAGAGGCTACGGTAGATCGTCTCATGTGACACTTGATAGTCCTCCTGATCTGGATAAGTCTCTTTTAGCCATCCGGCAATCTGTTGTGGTGACCAGTAGTGCTGCAGTTTATCTGCCACCAGATGCGCTAAGGTTTTATTCAAGACTAGTTTACAAGTCTGGGGACGCTGCGCCCGATCCCAAGCAGACTGGTCTGATTGATTGGCTCGATAGCTCTTTGGACCGCCATTGCGGCTAATCTCACGACTAATCGTAGAATGCGAGCAGCCCAACTCGGTAGCAATTGATCTCATGGATTGACCACTTGCTAGGCCGCGTGAGATGGCTTCCCGTTCATCTAAGGTTAATGCTAGTTTGGATCGAGTTCGCTCTGGCGGTCTAATGCCACCAGTTTGCACAAAGATGCCTTGTATGGACGAATGATTGCGATCAAATAACTGGGCAATCTGCTGAAGAGAATCTCCCTTTTTCCAGCGCTCCCACATTAAATTCTTCTGGGTAGCCGTGTAATAGATTCGAGGTCGTTGTTTCATGGGCAACACTCCTTGCGCTTACGCAGTTTATAGTGTGTTGCATCGACGGGTTGAAATCAAGGTC
>CAILON010000008.1 GCA_903835865.1 uncultured beta proteobacterium | reverse complement strand
TAAGAGGATCCCCTGGCGTGACTGCCAGCCCTACTAGAGCAGTGATCATAATCATCACGCCAATTCGGAGTTTAAAAACTCCAAGTACATTTCGCACTTGATGTGTGAACGATACATTGGCGTGAGTGAATGTAGATCTCATGATCTTAGCTCTAGCTAAGCCCCCATACCTGAGATAAATATTTCCAGTTAATGAAGTAATACAAAATAAATGCAACTAAAAATATGATTGCCAATGTGAATGTACCTGGAGCAGCAAACCCTGCTGACCCGTAGGTTTGTACGACATCTGGAGCTGGTGTAGGAGGAATTGGAGTGGGAGCAGAGCTCACATTCCCTGTCGAAAGACGCTTACCCCACAGTAATGAGCCTACTGTGACATAGATATATATAGCACCTCCAGCAATAGCGGCTACACCAGCAATCCCTACTAAGCCCATCATTAAATAAGCAGCACCAGGCCATTCATAGGCTAATGGGGCACCATTAAATGCCATATCCCAATGACGACGTGAGACTCCAAGCGTACCAGCACCCATCATGACCAAGCAAAAGAAATACATTGAGAGGCCAAATAAATAGGGTTGCAATTGGGCAAGCTTTGGCGAGATCATTTCACGTTTAAACAGGACTGGAATTAAGAAATATGTCAGCGCCATAAACGAGAGGGTAGTTCCTACGACAACAGTAGCGTGAAAGTGACCAGGCACATAAATAGTGTTGTGAATAATCATATTGAGCTGCTCTGTTCCCATCATCACGCCTGAGATTCCACCTAAAAAGCCAAAGCCAATTAGTGAAATAAACATGCCTGCAAAGACGGGGTTACCCCAAGGGGCTTTCCGCAACCACTCAAATAATCCATTGGTATAACCTTTTTGACGCTGAGCAACTTCAATAGCCCCTGGAATAGTAAGACCATGAATCATGGAGGCCAATACTGCAAAATACATAAAGTAACTTGTGTTCACTATTTTCCAAGAAGTGCTAAGACCGGGATCGGCTAATAAATGGTGTGCACTTGCAAGTTGTAGAAATAGAATGTAAAGAAGAAAGGCACCCCTGCTAACTCTTTCTGACATTGGCTTGGCATTAAAAACAATGGCGGCAATGGCATACCAAATAGCGATATGTGCAGCCACGTTAATTTGCTGAGAGGAGTGACCAAAAGCCCACCAAATGGTTCGATAGACAAGCGGATCCACCTTATCAACCAGACCAATTGACATGAAAAATGTTGGGATGAGAATGATTGCGCCAGAAGTAATGGTGAACACTGCAATGATGCAGGCCACAATGGCACCAAAGGTTACCAAGGGTACAGAGCCCTGATAGGTTTTATCTCGTTTGGCTACTACTAAAGTTCCGAGGAAAACAAAACAAGCAATCAATGCGCCAACCGCAAATAGTATCAAACCAAGATAAAAGGAAGGGGCGGCCATCATAGGTACATAAGACGTCATCATGACGCTAGATGCTCCTTGATAGACGGCCACATTATTCATAATGGCACCAACAAGCATTAATCCAAATGCCAGCCACGCCATTTTTGGTGCAGCAAGTCGACATCTTAGTAGCGTTGAGGAGCAAAAATAAAGTACAGCTACTTCAAAAAATATAATCCAAAAGATCAGCATGTCGATACCATGTGCAGTTAACACTTGGTAAAAAGTATCGGCTTCTAGCCAATGCACTGCAGGCCAACGAGTAAGCACGACACCGATTGCTAAAATTCCGCCGAGTAGTAAAAAAACTACCGCTACTACAGCATTAATTAGCATTAGTTTTTCGGCATTTGCCTCAAATTGAAGACCAGAGCGTGGACAAGTCCTATAAGTTGTAGTGTTGGACATCTTGTTTACCCTCTATTTGACGTAGATGCGACCAACCATCGTGTGATGGTTGATGCCGCAATATTCATTACAAACTACCGAATAAGTACCCGATTGATTCGGAGTCACTGTTACCACATGCTCATACCCAGGCACGATCTGAATGTTGATATTGGCTGGCTGTAATGAGAATCCATGGTTGAAATCAAGCGATGTCAAGTGAAGACGATAGGTCTTCCCCTTTTCAAACTCAATGATTGGCCAAAAATTCCAGAGCCTTGCAACTAAGTACACATCACTACCAGGAGGAGGAGCGACTACAGG
>CAILON010000007.1 GCA_903835865.1 uncultured beta proteobacterium | reverse complement strand
GGCTTGGAGAGACCTTAAAGCCTTTGGCATCCAACATCTCAGAGGTTTCTTTGAGCATCGATGGACTACCGCAAATCATGGCGCGATCGACTGCTGGATCCAAGGGGGGTAAGCCAATATCTTTGAACAGTTGACCTGATTCAATTGCGGTTGTTAAGCGCCCGGTATGTGTGAAGGCTTCACGGGTCACAGTAGGGTAGTAGATTAACTTCTCACGAATGATTTCACCTAAGAACTCATCTTGCGTGAGTTCATCCTTAAGGTAATCAGCATAAGCAAGCTCGCTTACTAAGCGTACGCCATGAATAAGCACGACTTTTTCAAACTTATCATAAGTCTCTGGATCACGAATGATGCTCATGAATGGCGCAAGACCTGTGCCGGTACTAAACAAGTAAAGATGTTTCCCCGGGTTCAAGTCATCGATCACCAAGGTGCCAACAGACTTCTCGCTTACCAAGATTGGGTCACCAACTTGGATTTTTTGTAGGCGTGAGGTGAGTGGACCATTTTGAACTTTAATACTCAAGAACTCGAGGTGCTCTTCATAGTTTGGGCTCGCAACGCTATAAGCTCTAACGAGAGGCTTACCTTCAACCTCTAGACCAATCATCAAGAAGTGACCGCTTCGAAAGCGTAGACCTTTATTGCGGGTAGTGGTAAAGCTAAAGAGTGTGTCGTTCCAATGGTGAACGGTCAAAACGGTTTCTATGTTGTAGGCGGCCATAAATGCAAAAAATAGGTAAAGCTTGGTTTTAACGAAGTGTTAATTATCCCATCCCCAGCCCTCAAAATCCGACAAGAAGATCGAGAAATAGGACTGAGTAGTGATATGAATCAAATTTTTGGCAATAAAGAGGCTGCGCCAACGCATGGATCGCAGACTATGATGAGCGCATGACATCGGCTCGATACCTACTGGTTTCCCTTTTGTCCCTTGGATTGCTTGCGTTTGCTTTGATCTTGCAGCAAGTGGGATATCAGGGAGTAAGCTTTTTGCCATGCCCTTTATGCATTTTGCAAAGGCTTGGCTATCTCGGAATTACGCTTTTTTGCGTCTTAGCCGCATGTTTTCCGCTATTCAAGAGGTGGTTTCATGGTTTAGCGATCATCGCATCTGGATATGGTCTGGCGATTGCAGGCAAGCAGGTATGGCTGCTCTCGCATCCAGAATCTTCTTGTGGGATTGACCCCCTAGAGATTTGGATTAATCAATTTCAACTAGTGCAGGGGCTGCCTTGGCTCTTTAAGGCTGACGGCCTTTGTTTGGCCCAGCTTCCTGCCATCCTTGGTCTGCAGGTTCCTGAGTGGTCTTTTTTCTGGTTTAGCATTCTTTTTATCCTTTTATTGGCTACTTTTCGTAAAAAATAGGCTAATTAGTAGAACCCCATTCTTTATATCTAAAAGTAGTGATGATATGAAAAGGGAGTCTTTTACAAAGAGCGACCCCTTCCGTAAGATTCCAATTAAGAAATCAAAGGAAGCGATATGTCAAAGAATCAAGCCCTCGAAAAATCAATCATCTTTACTGCTCTGCAGTTGATATTGGGTGTAGCCTTGCTGGCTCTTTCTACTCACTTAGCCTTGGAGAGTAATACTTATCTGGAGGTTCTCAATCAAAGTGGACTGAATCAATATCATGCATTTGCATTATTGGTTTGCCTCAGTTTCTTTTCGGGGATTTTCTTAATAGCTCAGCATGTACTCAAGCACGAGTCACAGGGATTTGATGAGCTCTCACCTTATTGATTTATGGTTTGCTTGCAGTAAATGAAAAAGGCACCCTAGGGTGCCTTTTTTTACATCTAAGATGCTTACTCTTCTTCGCGACGTAAGTGTGGAAAGAGAATGACATCACGGATATTTGGTGAATCCGTTAGGAGCATGACTAATCGGTCAATACCGATTCCGCAGCCGCCGGTTGGAGGCATGCCATATTCCAAGGCGCGGATGAAGTCATGATCAAAGTACATTGCCTCCTCATCACCCGCTTCTTTTTGTTCAACCTGTTTTCGGAAACGATTGGCTTGATCTTCAGCATCATTGAGCTCTGAGAAACCATTCGCAATTTCGCGACCAGTGATGAATAATTCAAAACGCTCAGTAATACCAGGGCGAGTATCCGATTCTCTTGCGAGGGGACTCACTTCAATTGGGTAGTCAATGATGTATGTAGGCTCCCACAGATGCTCTTCAGCAACCAATTCAAATAAAGCCAATTGGAGTGCGCCAATACCAGCATTCTTTAAGGTAGGTGCATCAGGATTCTCACCGCCTTTTTTCAGTTCAGTGCGAATGAATTCAATATCATCGAGTTGGCTTGCTTGATAGTCCTTACCAGATTGACCACAGTACTTCAGAATTGCTGCGGGGATAGTTAAACGTTGGAAAGGTTTGCTTAAATCCAGTTCGCGACCTTGGTGAGTCAGTACAGCTGTGCCTTGAGCATCCATGGCTGCTGCGCGAATCAACCCTTCAGTGAAATCCATGAGCCAGCGGTAATCTGTGTAGGCCGCATAAAATTCCATCATGGTGAATTCGGGATTATGGCGTGGGCTCACACCCTCATTGCGGAAGTTACGGTTAATTTCAAAGACACGTTCAAAGCCGCCAACTACCAAACGTTTGAGATATAGCTCTGGTGCAATACGCAAGAACATTTGCATGTCTAAGGCATTGTGATGGGTAATGAAGGGCTTGGCTGTAGCACCACCTGGAATAGGGTGGAGCATTGGGGTCTCCACTTCCATAAA
The DNA here is from genome assembly GCA_903835865.1 of uncultured beta proteobacterium. GTDB lineage: Bacteria > Pseudomonadota > Gammaproteobacteria > Burkholderiales > Burkholderiaceae > Polynucleobacter. Next base: position 1,490 of record CAILON010000007.1, on the reverse strand, counting down.
GTCAGCATCAAGCATATGACGGCGAAGTGAAGCAATCGCATTGCTACGTGCTTTAAAGGTATTGCGGCTATCGGGATTAACAATCAAATCCACATAACGCTGGCGATATTTAGTCTCCAGATCAGAGAGACCATGAAATTTATCAGGCAGTGGACGTAATGACTTGCTCAGTAAGCGTAAATTACTGCACTCTACTGATAACTCACCTTTATTGGTCTTAAAGAGATTGCCTTCAGCGGAGATAAAGTCTCCCATATCCCAATGTTTAAAGGCACCATGTATATCTACGCCTGAAATCTCATCATTAATATAGAACTGGATTTGGCCACTGCGGTCTTGGATGGTGGCAAAGCTAGCTTTACCCATCACACGCTTTAATACCATGCGACCAGCAACCTTTACATGTACTTTTTTAGCGGCCAATTCCTCTTTGCTAAAGCTGTCATAGTGCGTATGCAAGTCAGCTGCCAAATGGGTTGGCACAAAGTCATTTGGAAAGGCAATTCCACCCTCGCGTAGCTTGGCTAATTTTTCACGGCGCTCTGCAATGATATGATTTTCATCGACAGCTTCAGTGACTGGGGCAGGGGTAAGGTTGGCTTTATCGTTCATATCGGAATTAGATTGCTATCAATGACAACGGTTAATTTTGATTACACACCTTGTTTAAGGCTAGCTTCAATAAATGCATCGAGATCCCCATCTAATACTTTTTGAGTATTGGAGATTTCAACGTTGGTACGTAAATCTTTAATGCGGCTTTGATCCAGTACATAAGAGCGGATTTGATGACCCCAGCCCACATCTGTTTTACTGGCTTCTAATTTGTCTTGCTCAACGCGACGCTTTTGCATCTCATGTTCATACAAGCGTGATTTGAGCATCGTCATTGCTTCAGCGCGGTTACGGTGTTGACTGCGATCGTTCTGGCACTGGACCACGATGCCAGTTGGAAGGTGGGTAAGACGTACAGCAGAGTCTGTTTTATTGATGTGCTGACCACCAGCACCTGAGGCGCGGTAGGTATCCGTACGAATATCAGCGGGATTTACATCAATCTCAATCGAGTCATCAATTTCTGGATAGACATAAATAGATGCAAAGGAGGTGTGGCGACCATTTGATGAGTCAAATGGTGATTTACGAACTAAACGGTGTACACCTGTTTCTGAGCGAAGATGGCCGTAGGCATATTCCCCATCAACTTTAATGGTGGCACTTTTAATACCGGCAACATCACCATCAGACTCTTCCAAAATTTCAGTTTTGTAGCCTTTGCGTTCACAATATTTTAGATATTGGCGGTAGAGCATGCTCGCCCAGTCGCAGGCCTCAGTACCGCCAGCACCTGCTTGAATATCAATAAAGCAATTACAAGAATCCATCTCATTGTGGAACATGCGGCGAAACTCGAGGTCGCCAATGATCTTGCTGTAGCCCTCTACGTCTTGCTCAATAGCGCCAATTGTTTCAAAATCGCTTTCTTCCTT
>CAILON010000006.1 GCA_903835865.1 uncultured beta proteobacterium | reverse complement strand
TGCATTAATTCTTCCCAGGTTTCCGGAGTATGTCCTCTTCGGCTATGCATTAACAATCCTCTCCCTCCTGATTCAAGTAATCATCGCATGGCGTGTAGTTCATCTTTTATCCATGGGGAATATACCCAATGACCAGGTAACTCCAGCCTTGTATTTGCCAATTGTTCCCGGGGGGCTTGTTGGAGGCGCGGCCTTAGATGCAATTGGGTTTCCTGGCTTTGGGTATTTAGTTTGGGGGATGGGTCTTGGTGGATGGGCCTTACTTGAAATGCGAATCCTGCACCGCTTGTTTGCGGGCCCCCTTCCACCACAATATCGCGCGACTATTGGTATTGAAATGGGTCCAGCAGCAGTTAGCACCATTACCGCCATAACTATTTGGCCAAACCTTCCGGTAGATGTCATCTTAGTAGGCTTGGGTATTGCGTCCGGTCCTATCTTTGCAGTGCTTACAAGATGGCGGTCTTGGACTGCCGTTCCTTTTTCTTTTGGATTTTGGTCATTCGCATTCCCTGCTGCAGCAACTACCTCCTGCGTGATTGAGGCGGTAATACGCGGTGGATGGCCCCATGAGGCTGCGAATATCGCTATCGCCATATCTACGGCGCTGGTTATATTTCTGCTGACTCGAACAACGATTTTGCTCATTAAGCGACAGCTGTACTAGCTCGCTTTGGCAGCATATCAACCGCGGGCTCTTACGTACCCACAACTAGTTCGTCAAAAACTAATTGGCTGCATAACCATAATTCACTGGTTCCACTTCTGACAATAATTGGGTAATTAAATCGATTACAGGGCGTATTTGATTTCCAAAAGGTAAGGAGCCTGCCCCCCTAAAGAAAAGTCCTTTCTGTACATTACCAGTAAGTGCGCTCCCAAGAACTTTATCTATGCAAAATTGGCCCCATGAACTATTACCATCACGCAAACCACAATCGTGAAGGCAATCAAAAATCATTGTGCAGCGTGGTTTTTTACGGGCCGTACCTTGAAGAATGCTCTCAACCTTAAGATATTTTCCTAGCCAAGGTGTTTTGACTGCCCTCGCTGGAAGTCCAGCTACACTCAAAAACTCCACCAGATCCTCTTTCTTGGCATTAGCAAGTACATGCTTAAATGCCTCGTCAGCATCACTCTCGCAAGTGACTGCAAAGGCAGTGCCAAGCTGAACACCCGAAGCGCCAAGGGCCTGCAAGCGCTTAATATCTTGGAAAGAGGAGACTCCGCCTGCAGCAATGAGCGGAATTTGTCCTTCAATCCCGATGGATTTAAAGAATGCAAGTACCTCAGGAATGACATTTTCGAAATCAAATTTTGGGTTATGAATATCTTCTACGCTAGATGCACCTACATGTCCTCCAGCTAACCTTGGATTCTCAATAATAATGGCATCTGGCAAGCGCCCTTTCTTCATCCACTTTTTCACGAGTAATTGCACGCCTCTCGATTCAGACAAAATGGGAATCAAAATAGCATCGGGAAAATCTGCTGCTAGGTCTGGTAAATCAAGTGGTAATCCTGCGCCAACCACTATGGCGTCAGCACCGTTTTCTAAAGAGCACTGCACATAAGCAGCATATTCATTCACAGCCTTCATTATGTTGACTGCGATCAAACCAAATCCCTCAGACCCGACTTTTGCCTGAGTGATTTCTCTCTTTAACGCTTCAATATTAGCTTTATTGATAGTCTCGCGACTTTCTGAACATGGAGGTAGGTGCTGTGTCTCTTGCATAAGGTCTGGATGCAAGCGTCGAAGATCAATGGAGGAAATAGTTCCCATAGCTCCAGTTTTTGCCACAGCTCCCGCTAGACGATGGGCCGATACTCCAACACCCATTCCGCCTTGCACGATTGGAAGTATCGTCTTACCTTTGATGATCAACGGTGAAATCCCGCTCTTACTTAATAAATCCCCCGAAAAGGAAGGAATCAGCATAGTCATGGACGTACCCGTAAAAAAGATTGCGACATTAATTAAATAGCACGCTAACCTGGCTGCCCATCTAAGCGGGGCTTAGAGAGCCAAGGAAAGTACTTGTGGATGTAAAGGATGAAGGCTAAACACCAGCAGATGCCAGCCAAGCCAATAGTTGAATGAAACCAGATGCCAGATGTTAAGTGGGCGGCCATCCAAATCACTGCGGTTGCCTGCACCAATGCATAACAGACCACTTCGGTTGACCCTGTCGCAATTACTCTGCCTGTATGCCCCATAGCAGTTCTAGTAATCATGCCGATTATCAATCCGCCTGTTGCACCAATGCCAAAAGCATGTAGCGCGATATATATTGAAATCAGGCCAAGAGATGAAAGCCCAAGAAAAATAAAACCTACGGGAATCCAAAAATAGGCTGCATGTAAGACCCATACGATTGGCTTAGATGTAGTTGCAAACGGTCGCCAACCAAAAAGTAAAACAAGCTGTAGCACGCCAGTTAAAATACATATTAGAGCGGTAACATTGCTCGCCGGAAGGAAGGCCCAAAGTAAAAACGATGCCGCACTGAACACCAGAACAGTACTTGCATAGGATTTATTTCGATATTGTTTTAATCCTAAAATCGAATTTGCGGTAAAGCTCGGGATTACTCGACCCCCGATCATGATTTCGATCATCACAATTAAAAATAATGATGAAATCAAAGGGGCATTACTATCAATGCTCATATGCCCATAGGCAGACATATAGAACAGCCCATTCAATACTCCCAAAACACTAAGAATCAGGGGTAGGAAT
>CAILON010000005.1 GCA_903835865.1 uncultured beta proteobacterium | reverse complement strand
TGATTTCCTTGAACTTGCCATAACTCATTAAACGCTCATGACGGCGCTCTAGCAGCGCATCTTCCTTCATGCCATCAAAAGTCTTTAATGACTCGGCAAGTGCTTTGCGCATATTCACCATCATCGTGTCGTAATCCCGATGGGCGCCACCAATCGGCTCAGCGACAATCTTATCGATTAAGCCTAAAGCTTTAATCCGTTGCGCCGTTAAGCCTAACTGCTCGGCAGCCTCAGATGCTTTATCGGCAGTCTTCCACAAAATAGATGCGCAACCTTCAGGAGAAATCACAGAGTAAGTAGAGTTTTGCAGCATCAACACCACATCACCCATCGCAATTGCTAAAGCCCCACCTGATCCACCTTCACCAATAATGGTGGCAATGATAGGCACTGTAAGTTCTGCTTGCACATACAGATTGCGACCAATCGCCTCAGATTGGTTGCGCTCTTCCGCATCGATTCCAGGAAAGGCGCCTGGCGTATCAACAAAGGTAAATACCGGTAATCCAAATTTTTCAGCAAGACGCATTAAGCGCATTGCTTTGCGATAACCTTCAGGACGACTCATCCCGAAGTTTCTGAGGGCGCGCTCTTTAGTATCACGACCTTTTTGATGGCCGATCACTATGCAGGACCGAGTCTCAAAACGCGCTAAGCCGCCAATGATGGACTGATCATCAGCAAAAGTACGATCGCCATGTAATTCATGAAAATCGGTAAATAAGCTAGTCACATAATCTAGCGTGTATGGACGCTGCGGATGACGAGCAACTTGACATACCTGCCAAGGCGTTAAATTTGCGTATACATCTTTAGTGAGCTGAAGGCTCTTTTCGGCAAGCGTTTTAATCTCATCAGAAATATCTACTGATGACTCATCTTGCACAAAACGCAGCTCTTCAATCTTTAATTCTAATTCGGCGATTGACTGCTCAAAATCTAAGAAAGTCGTTTTCATAATCTGATTTTAATATTCAACTGGAATGGGGTCGATACTTCTCCACATATACCAGGTAGCAACGGTACGCCAAGGGGCCCAATTTGCAGCCACTTCACGGGCTTCATGACGGCTAACAGGCTCTCCGCTGAAGTAATTGAGGGAAATGGCCTTAATCAGCCCTACATCGTCTAAGGGGAGGATATTAGGGCGTACCAGATTAAAAATGAGGAACATTTCTGCTGTCCAGCGCCCAATTCCACGAATATCACTCAATTCCTTAATAACGCCCTCATCATCCATCCCTTTCCACTGGGAAGCATGTAAGCGTCCAGAATCGAAATGGTCTGCTAAATCCCGAATATATTCCACCTTGCGGCCAGACAAACCAGCAGCACGCAATTCTTCCACTGAGAGCGCTAAGATATTTTTGGGATTTACTTTTTTCTTGCTGGCTGTAAGCACTCGATTCCAAACCGACTGTGCGGCAGCAACAGAAATCTGCTGTCCAACAATGGCTCTCGCTAAAGTATTAAAAGCATCGCCACGGGTCACCAAAAAACCAGAGCCATATTTAGGAATGAGTTTTTTAAGGATCCGATCTTGTTTCATTAATTCTCGGCATGCCTGCTCCCAATACTCTGGAGCAACCTCCTCATGAATCAACTTTTCTTTAACAGGACCCACTACGCTCTTCGCCATTCAGTAATGCCACCAGGTTTATCTTCCAATACGATTCCTTGAGCTAAAAGATCTTTTCTAATTGAATCGGCTTGTGCGAAATCTTTTAACTGCTTAGCCGCAACACGCGCAGCAATTTTCTCTTCAATCATTGCAGGACTCAAATCATCTGCGTGCTTCATTCCAGATTGCAGAAATGATGTTGGATCGCGCTGCAAGAAATTGAGGGCACCGCCAAGTGATCGCAGGGTATTGGCTAACAATATCTTTTCGCTACCTTGCGCACGATTAACTTCACTTGCCAAATCAAATAACACAGCGATCGCTTCGGCCGTATTGAAGTCATCATTCATAGCTTGGCTAAAACGAACTACCCATGGATTTTGGGAGTCAGGTGTTTCTGCTTTAGCTTGTGGTGCCTGAGCCAGCGCCGTATATAGACGGCCTAAGCCAGAGCGAGCTTCTTCTAGTTGAGCATCGCTATAGTTAATCGGGCTTCGATAATGTGCCTTGAGCATAAAAAAACGTAGCACCTCAGGATCAAAACTCTTTAAGACATCACGAATGAGAAAGAAATTGCCAAGGGACTTTGACATCTTCTCTTCATTTACACGAATGTGGCCGTTGTGCATCCAGTAATTAACAAAGGGGGCGTCTTCCGGCTTGCGATCCTTGCCATACAGAGCGCCTTCACTTTGGGCAATCTCATTTTCATGATGAGGAAATTGCAAATCCGCGCCACCGCCATGTATATCAAAATGTTGACCAAGCAATTCACAAGACATTGCAGAACATTCAATATGCCAACCTGGTCGTCCTTCACCCCATGGTGATTTCCACCGCGTATCTGCTGGCTCTTCAGCCTTAGCACTTTTCCACAAAACAAAATCTAAGGGATCGCGCTTACCTCCGGTCACCGCTACACGCTCTCCAGCATTTAATTCATCTAAAGACTTACCAGAGAGACGGCCATAATTAGGAAGTAGACGAACTGCAAAATTGACGTCACCATCATCTGCTTGATAGGCCAACTCATTTTCAATGAGCTTACCAATCATGCCCTGCATTTGAGCAATGTAATCAGTAGCACGCGGCTCTTGGTCGGGATGCATTAATCCCAATTCATCAGAATCGGCATGCATAGCGTCTGTAAAGCGTTTGGTTAATGCGGATATCGGCTCACCGTTTTCGATGGCTCGATTAATAATCTTGTCGTCAATATCGGTGATATTGCGAACATATAAGACTTCATACCCACTAGCCCGGAGCCAGCGGACGACCATATCAAACACAATCATGACCCTGGCATGGCCAATATGGCAAAAGTCGTATACCGTCATGCCACAGACATACATTTTCACCTTGCCCGGTACGATGGGCTTAAAGAGCTGTTTTGAGCGGCTAAGGGTGTTATAGATTTGCAGCATAGGGCTATAAAGGTTGGGCAAGTAGCGCCAATTTGTTAGACTGAGCGCTGAGTATATCGAATGAGCCCGTTTTACACCCCTTCCCTTATGTCCGTAACCTTCTCAGCACTACGCCCCACCTTGTTACTGCCTGCATTAGGCGCATGCTCCCTGCTTCTGTTGGCAGGCTGTACCACCCCCGCCCAGGAACGGGCGCAGGCTGAAATCAACGCTTTAAATGCTGAGCAAATGAAGTCCCCCCAAGCGGCCACCCAGCCTTACTTAGGGGGCTATAGCCCAATAGATCCGCCAAGGCTTTCGGCTGATACTGGATATGACCCCTTAAATCCCGAGCTTTCGGATACGGTAGCCGTCCCATTTTTTTCATTTCTGATCATTGAACCAGACCCCATCCCTAAAAATGCCGTTCCCCCGGATGTGGAAAAGTTAGTCAAGGCGCGTCAATATCAAGATGCGGTCAATCTCATCAATACGCAACTCAAAACGAATCCCCGCAATGTGCAAATTCGATTTGTAAAGGCGCGTCTCCAAATTGAAATGCGTAAGTTTGAGGATGCGAAAAAAACCTTAATTGAAATTACCCAACAAT
>CAILON010000004.1 GCA_903835865.1 uncultured beta proteobacterium | reverse complement strand
GAGGAATACTCTGATTTAAAAGAGGCTGTACAAAAATACAAGTCTAGAAAGTAGAGTCAGCCATCTCGGGTTCTGGTCGATTCTGCTCCTAGGCACCCAGAAACACCAAAACCACCTTCGGGTGGTTTTTTCTTTAATAGGGTCTAGAATGGCCAATGTTGTATTTCATATTGCGGCTCTTTAGCTCACTTCCATTAGCGGTTCTTCAGATTATCGGGGCAGGCATAGGGCTTTTAATTTACTTGGGATCTCCCCGGTATCGGGCGCGATTAAATAAAAACCATCAAAGCGCTGCAAATTATTCTGGATTTGAATTAACCCGATGGAGGGTGGCGGCTGAATCAGGAATGATATTTGCTGACACCCTATGGATTTGGCGGAATCCAAAAGCTTCCATTAATAAAGCAACCATAGAAAACTTAGATCAAATTATTGAGCTATCCAAAAATGGAAAGGGCTTGATTGTTCTCGCTTCCCATTTGGGTGGGTTTGAAATAGTGCCCCGTATTTTTGCCGAGCATATGAGAGCAACGGTAATGTATAGACCCGCTCGAAAGCAATTTGTAAACGATCTAATGCTTAAATCTCGGCAACATCCTCAGATGGAGTTTGTTGAGGCAAATATTGGTGGAGTCCGTAAGATTAAGCGAGCCCTAGTAAGAGGCGAGGTGGTTGGCATCTTGGCAGATCAAGTGCCAAGTGTTGGTGATGGAGTTTGGGCAAAATTTTTTAATCAATATGCTTACACGACTTCATTCCCAATCAAATTAGCTCGTAAAGCTAATGTGGCGATCCTTTTCGTTGGAGCAGAACGTTTGGGGCTTGGTAAGGGTTGGGTGATTAAGAGTCAACTAATGCCGCGGGCATTCCCAGAGTCCTTGGTTGAGGCCTGTACAGAAATGAATGAACACTTTGAGGAAATGATCATTGCGATGCCGCACCAATATTTGTGGTCTTATAACCGCTACAAGCGACCGGCTGGAGCCGAAATGGCGCCTGTAGAGTGAAGCTACTCGCAGCCCATAGCCTAGAACATCATGCATGGAATACAAAGAAACACCAAAACCACCTTCGGGTGGTTTTTCATTTGTGGATTTGCTATTCTTAAGCCAAGGTAAGCCTAAATAGACCCATATGATCACTGGGCTCAGAACAGCCATTGATCTAGGCAAGGCTAAAGACCGATACACGCAGGTGTTGGAAATAAGGCTTGTGACACTATGGGAAGATGAGAGATGTAAATTCATTAAGGGTGAAATATGAAAAGACTATTAAAAGCAGTTTCTGGGATTTTATTTACGCTGGTTTTTTGGGGCTGTACAGCCAGTACCACCTCATTAATCGGAGTTAATTGCGATTACAGTCAGGGCAAGCCTATATGGGAATTGCCCTTAGTTTGCCAAGGTCGATAATTCTTGTGTCTGTAGTCTGATTCCGCTCAAGACACCAAGAAACATCAAAACCACCCTCGGGTGGTTTTTTATTTATTCCTTCGCCATCAAAAATGAATTAATAAGACTACTTGGAACGAGGTCTTTGTTCTGCTTGAAGAGTGTTTTTTGAGAATCAGGCAAGATCTATTCTGATCCAATACAAATAAAGGGAGACGGGCGATGATTAGAGGTATTTCTTTAACAATGGGCGCTTTTGCGGTTATGTCTTTGGTAGCCTGCCAATCAATGGAGCAAGGAACGGGGCAAAAAGCATCTGCTACCCTAGATTCGCGCTCGGGGTCTAATACAAAAGGCACGGTTAATTTTGTATGGCAAGGGAATGATGTTTTAGTGACCGGAAACTTTTCTGGTTTGAAGCCTAATGCAGAGCAAGGATTTCATGTTCATGAAAAAGGAGATTGCTCAGCTCCCGATGCAACAAGTGCAGGTGGACACTTTAATCCGGATACAAAATCACATGGTATGCCAGGAAGTGGCTCAAATCATGCTGGAGATATGCCAAACATTAAATCAGATGCCAATGGCAATGCAATGTATTCGGCAAAATTAAGCGGGTTTGCTGTTAACAGTGGGCCTACTGGAATATTGGGAAGATCGGTTGTGGTTCATCGTGATCCTGATGATTACAAGTCACAGCCAGCAGGTAACTCTGGCCCAAGAATTGCATGTGGCCTTATTAAGTAAGGTTCAGCATGCTCGGTCCTGGGGTTCGGCCTTCGGGTCATCATGAAGAACCAAAACCACCTTCGGGTGGTTTTTTTATTTGGTCTGGCATGACAAAGTGCCATGGGTTAGGATGGCAGCACTAAGGCCAATCAATTATCAGCCATGAAAAAGTACATCATTTGCCTAGCTTTAGGGCTCCTTTCAATCAATTCTTTTGGATACGAGATCTTCGCTTTGGGGACCAGTAATACGAACTGTAAAGGTGGGGGTGAAGCATACACAACAACTCTCAATGAGATATTGACCCAAGAAAAGATAAATGCCCAGGTTGTTAACGCCGGTATAAATGGTGATAGACCTCAATTCATGATGGTGAGATTGGAGCAAGGGTTGAAAGCTTTTCCCAACACTAAGATTGTTATTTTTGAGCCTGGACCTAACGAAAAAAATAAAAGATTTAATCTAGAGGCAAGCGAAGAAATCTTGAAATATTTACAGGCAATGAAAATGCCCACAATTTATGTTTCGAATACAACAATTCAAACAGATGAAGAGGCCAAAGAATTTGCTCGACAGTTTGGTGCTTATGATTATGGAAACTGGAGCAATAGAGTGCCTCGAGATAGGGATCATCGTCAATACGATCAAGGCGGCCCAGGACATATGACTGCTGAAGGATGTAAGTTGTGGGCCACCAATATGGTTCCATTTATTAAGCAAGTCATTAAAGAGGCGAATATTAGATAGGGATCAACGTCCCAGGCCCTGCTCGTGCAGGACTTTTTCTTTTGACACCCTTAAGAGGCGCAGTTTTCTTGTTTACTAAATGGTATTCAATTGGGATAAGATCCAATTTAAATATAAACACCTATTAGGGGACTGAAATGAAAAAGATGATTTATCTCGTGTTAGGCATGTGCTTCTCAATGACCGTTTTTTCACAAACACCGGCAGTGAGCATATCGGAGGGCGAAAAATTAGAGCGGCAACATTGGGTAGACGATGCAGATAAAAATTTCGCAAATTGGATGTCTACAACATCCCCCCAAATACAAGTCGTAGATACGCAGGGTGTTATTGATTACACACAATATTTAAGCCAGGTAAAAAATCTTAATCTTGGTAAATACGTTTTAAAAGACTTTAAAACAACTCAGGTTGGCGATACCTTAATTATTACTTTTTGGGCGGCTGCTAAAGAGCAAATTAATGGCAAGACCCTATCTACGAACTTCGT
>CAILON010000003.1 GCA_903835865.1 uncultured beta proteobacterium | reverse complement strand
GTCTACAGGTCCAGCGATGCTCATCAATCCAGACTCTGCTTGCAAGATAAAGTCATATCCAGGCAAGCCCGATTGGGAGCCGGCACTTCCATAACCAGTAATTGAGCAACGAACTAAAGTGGGGGCGTTTTTCTCAAACCAAGCTGAATCAAATCCCCATTTATCCAATGTGCCGCTTTTAAAATTCTCAATCAGCACATCAAACTGGGGAATGAGCTGTGCAAGCAATTGCTTTCCATCTGAACTAGAGAAGTCAATTGCAATACCCTGTTTGTTTCGATTGCAGCCCAAGAAATATGCAGACTCACCTTCTAAGAATGGAGGACCCCAACCGCGCGTGTCATCGCCCCCTACTGGCGATTCCACTTTGATCACTTCTGCGCCAAGATCACCCAATAGTTGCCCGCACCATGGACCCGCCAAGACGCGACTGAGATCAAGTACTTTCAATCCCGCTAGCGCGCCTTCGCTTTGAGTCGAAGCACTTGAGCTCACGATGCTGACCTCTAGTCCCGCATGTCTGGCGGTGCGTTCAAATTCTTTCTAAATCCATCCATGTAATCTTCAAGCGCAGCTTTATTCTTCAGTCTAAATTGTTGGAAGTCCGGCTTACGACCTTCGAGGAAGGCATTCATACCCTCAAGACTCTCTTCTGATCCCCAGACAAATGCGAGCAACTCCATACCATGCTGCCATGATGCATACAGTTGATCTGATTCAAAGTTCAAACTCTTCTTCGTCATGCGAATCGTTTGTGAACTATTACTCTTAATGGTTTCGCACCAAGCTAATGTTTCGGTTAACAAATCTGCCTCTGGTACGCACTTATTAATTAAGCCAATTCTTTCGGCATCTTTTGCATCAAAGCGTTTTGCCAAGAAAATCATTTCGCGGGCGATACGTTCGCCAACAATGCGTGGCAGATATTGGGTCGCGCCTACGGTAGGACAAGCCCCTACTTTTGCACCAGTTTGTCCAAAGACTGATTTCTCTGAGCCAATGACCAAGTCACACCAGAGCGCCAACTCATGACCACCACCAACGCACCAACCATTAACCATCGCAATCACTGGAATTGGAATACCCCGAATTGCCATTGCCAAACCTAACATTCGATCATTCCACATCGATCCATTGGTAGAGGTGAGGCGTTTCATTGCATAAAAGTCACCGCCGGCTGAAAAGGCCTTATCACCTGCTCCGGTAAAAACCACGCAAGCAATTGAAGGATCTTCTCTAGTCAACTTAACCGCATCAGTCATCTCATCCAAGGTTTGCTCTCTAAAAGCATTTAACACTCTTGGGCGATTAATGGTGATCCATGCCACCTGGTCTTTCACTTCAAAAAGAATATCCTTGTATGGCTTTTCTGGCTTGATGCTCATCATGTCTCCGTTGTATTTTTTAATGAATCTTTTATAAATAAATATAAAGAAATTTATTCTCTGAGTAAATAATACTCAAAAAAAATCTCATCTGGTTTTATTTAAATGTACGGATAAGTTTGCGCCAGGAAAACGTCGAATAAGATTAACTTGCGTTACTCAACCCAACTGTCATACCACCACAAACATAGAGTGTTTGCCCTGTAACGAAGCTTGCGCGATCGTCCATCAGGTAAGCGGCAGCATGCGCGATATCTTCTGGCTGCCCCATTCTCTTAACAGGAATACTCTCGATAATCTTGATGGTTTTCGGTGCCCCCGGAGGATTACCCGAAGTAAATAACTCCGTTGCAATTGGGCCAGGGCCAATGGCGTTTACAGTAATGCCAAATTGGGCTAATTCAAGCGCCCAGGTTCTGGTCATACCGATTACGCCCGCCTTAGTAGCTGCATACGCTGTTCGCTCCTCTTTACCAAGCGCTGCGCGGCTTGCAATATTGACGATTCTTCCAAAATTGGCTTTACGCATATAGGGAAGTAGGCACTGGGCCAAGACCATCGGCGCCTTAAGGTTGAGGGCATAGACGGCATCAAAGTCTGCTTCGGTCACATCCTCAAGAGCCCCCGGTTTAATCATTCCCGCGTTATTCACCAGGCGAACTATCTCGGCACTGGTAGCAATCTCTTGAATTAACTGAGTAACCGCTTTGCTATCGGTGACATCAATGCAATGAAATGCCTCACCATCTAACAAGCTAGATGGTGAGGACTGATCAAAGTTAATCACTCGATAGCCATCCTGCGTTAAACGGGTCGCAATTGCTCTGCCTATTCCACGGCTAGCACCAGTAATGAGTACATTCTTCTTGTTCACGGAAATCATACTTTCAAGTAATTAATTAAAGGGGTGGCAGCTTAATCGACAGTTGCCCCTGAAGCTTTCACAACCTTCTCCCATTTTTGGGTTTCATTGGAAATCAGTTTTCCAAAGTCTTCAGGTGAGCCTGGGATAGGAGTGCCGCCCAATTCAGACAAGCGCTTTTGGATTTTTGGATCTACCAATAACTGATTAATTGCCACGTTCAGTTTTTCAACAATGTCACGTGGAGTACCTTTGGGTGCGCTAACCCCAAACCAAGCACTGGCCTCATAACCAGGCACGGTCTCTCCCACAGTTGGAACATTAGGTAGAGATGCCTCACGCGTTGCCGTTGTAACTGCCAAGGCACGAATACGACCATCTTTAATAAATCCAGCTGAGGATGGCAGGTTGTCGAACATCACTTGCACTTGTCCTGCAATCAAATCATTTAAAGCTGGTCCAGCTCCCTTATAAGGGATATGGGCCATCTTGCATCCCGTCATGATTTTAAATAACTCACCTGACAGATGAATAGAGGAGCCACTACCAGAGGAGGCCATATTCACTTTAGTAGGATTGGCTTTGCAGTAGGCAATAAATTCTTCAACGTTCTTCACTGGCAATGCAGCTGTTACCACCATCACATTAGGCGTACGGATAATGCCACCGACAGGAACGGTGTCATTAATGAAATTAAATGGCAGGGCTTTATATAAAGTTGCATTAATAGCATTCGCTGGATTGGTCATATTGAGCGTATAGCCATCTGGTGCTGAGCGAATGAGAAATTCAGTGCCAATATTGTTTCCGCCGCCTGGCTTGTTTTCAACCAGTACGGTTTGTCCTAACTTTTCAGATAAACCTTGCGCCATGATGCGCGCCAAAATATCAGTAGTACCTCCTGGCGACCAAGACACAATCAATTTGATTGGCTTTTCGGGGTAAGGGGCTGCCATAGCAGCACCAGCACCAACCACAGCGCAACTTAACAACATCAAAAAGGAACGGGAGAATTTCAGCATTTTTTAATACTCCTTAAATTACAAATGTTTGATGCATTCAGAAATTAATTTAAATCTGTT
>CAILON010000002.1 GCA_903835865.1 uncultured beta proteobacterium | reverse complement strand
GATGACACACGTGGTTGGGGTCCTCCATTCTTAGAAGGTGAATCTGCATATTTCTTGGGCTGCAATCGAAACAAGCAGGGTATTGCCATTGACTTCTCCAGTTCAGATGGGAAGCAATTGCTTGCACAGCTTATTCCCCAGTTTGATGTACTGATTGAGAATTTTAAAAGTGGCACATTGGATAAATGGGGATTTGATTCAGCTTGGTTTGAGAAAAACGCCCCCACTTTAGTTCGTTGCTCAATTACTGGTTATGGGAGTGCTGGATCCCAATCGGGCTTGCCTGGATATGACTTTATCTTGCAAGCAGAGTCTGGATTGATGAGCATCGCTGGACCTGTAGACGGTGATCCCACTAAGTATGGAGTAGCTATTGTGGATTTAGCTACTGGCATGATGGCTGCTAATGCAATTCAAGCTGCATTGCTGGCGCGTTATAGAACAGGCAAAGGGCAGGCAGTTGAAGTTTCTTTGTTCGATACCTCAATAGCCTTGTTGGCCAACGTTGGCAATAGTCATCTTGCTACCGGAAAAGATTCTGGGCGCTATGGTAATGGACACCCAACGATCGTTCCTTACACAACCTACCATTGTGCTGATGGCATGGTTGCGCTCGCAGTAGGTAACGATAAGCAGTTTGCTCAACTCTCCAAGATTTTGGGCGAGCCTGAATGGGCTGATGATGAGCGACTGAAAACCAATTCAGCACGAATCCAAAATCGCGACCTTATTGATGACTTATTGGCCAAAAAATTGATGGTCTATGCAAGTGATGAGCTTATAAAATTGTGTAGATCCAATGGCATTCCGATTGGTAGGGTCAATACAGTGAGTCAAGCTTTAGCATCAGAGCAAACTGTTGCAAAAGAAATGATTCTGGAGATGAACCATTCTAAGGTTGGCAAGTTTAGGTCTCTAGCCTCCCCATTGAAGATGCATGGCTCTCATCATGCAAAGAAGCAGGCGCCACCGATGCTTGGAGAGCATACCGATTTAGTCTTGAAGCAATACTTAGGTTTAAGCGATAGTGAATTAAGCGAATTAAAAAATAAAAAAGTAATTCAATAAATCCCGACTAAGGGATGGAGGAGACAATATGCAGTTAGTCTTAAGCAAAAGATATAAATCCTTGATGCTGGCCTTTGCTTTGCTTGGAATCTTTCAGGCGAAAGCATGGGCTCAAGCGGATACTTATCCCAATAGACCCATTAAGCTCATTATTACTTGGCCAGTCGGTGGTTTTGCAGATACGCTCGGACGCACGGTGGCGAATCAGCTTGGCACAATTTTGGGACAACAAGTTGTGGTGGAAAACCGCGGTGGTGCTAATGGCATGATTGGTGCTGATGCAGTAGCTAAAGCTGCACCAGATGGCTATACCTTGATGTTTCAGTCGGTGACATCGCATGCGATTAATCCAACAATGTACGGCAAGACACCTTACTCCACTGAAAAAGACATCATTCCTTTAGCAGTGGTGGCATCGGTCCCCATGCTCTTAGTAGCCAATCCGAATTTATCGGCTAAAAATATTGCAGAGCTCATTGCTTTAGCAAAGAAGGAGCCAGATGCATTGGCTTACGCAACATTTGGTAATGGCAGCGCTAGTCATTTAGCAGGCGCACTTTTTACGAATCAAGCCGGCATCAAAATGACACACATTCCCTATAAAGGGGGTGCACCAGCGATTACGGACACTTTAAGTGGTCAAACCCCGATGAGCTTTTCTGCATTTGGTGTCGCTTTGCCTCATGTCAAATCAGGCAAACTCATTGCCCTGGGCACAACAGGACCTACTCGTGCCAAACTTTTGCCAGATGTCCCTACTATTGAAGAGGCTGGCAATCTTAAGGGATATGAAATGTCCATCGTATACGCAGTATGGGCACCAACGGGCGTGCCTGCGCCTATCTTGAGTAAGCTAAGCAAAGCTCTAGAGCAGGTAGTGGCGTCGAGCGCCTTTAAAGAAAAAGTCGCTAGCGATGGCGGCGAGGTAATGAGCATAGCAACACCAGCAGAGAGCAATATCTACTTTCAAAAAGAAATGCAACGTTTAAGTAAGATTGTTAAAGACGGCAATATAAAGGCGGACTAATATGAATCGTATATTTCAAAAAGTAATAGGTGCACCACTGATTCTTGTTTGTGCAATAGGCTTAGCAAATGCGCAAAGCAAGGAAGTGAGTTCGTACCCCAACAAGCCCATTCGGATTATTAATCCTCTGGCTGTCGGTGGAGCTGTCGACACGATGGCTCGTATGTTAGCGCCAACCCTTCAAGAAATTTTGGGGCAGACTATTGTGATTGAAAGTAAGCCTGGTGCTGGTGGCACCATTGGCGCGAACTTTGTTGCTAAGTCAGCTCCCGATGGTTACACCATCTTGATGGTGTATGACACCTTTGCTGTAAACCCGCACGTCTATAAAAATTTACCCTTTGATTCATTTAAGGATCTTGCACCCGTCACTGAGCTCGTCAAGATTCCCTTGGTAGTAGTTGCAGGTAATAAGTTGCCTGCCAATAATTTGCGTGAGTTAACAGAGTTATCCAAAACGAAGCCCAATGGTATTAATTTTTCTAGCGGCGGTGCTGGTAGTTCTGGGCATCTAGCTGCAGAGTTGCTCAAAACTAATCTCGGTATTGATATGACCCATGTTCCTTACAAGGGAGGTGGTCCAGCAATGACTGCAACGATTAGTGGCGAGACTGATATTACGATTTTGGGTGCGGTGATTACCGTGCCTCAAATTAAGGGTGGTAATTTAAAGGCCTTAGCTGTACTTGGAAAAAAACGCACTCCCGCTTTACCGCAAGTTCCAACAGCAAGCGAGCAAGGTTTAAGTAATTTTGATGTGAGTTCTTGGGTTGGAGTGTTAGTTCCAGCTGGTACACCAGCGCCGATTATTGACAAGATCAATAATGCATTTGCGCAAGCTCTTAAAAGTCCGGCTGTTCAGGCGCGCATGGCTGAGCAGGGCAATGAAGTGGTTGCCAGCTCACCAGCTCAGTTTGGAGTATTTCTAAATCAAGAGTCTATTAAGTGGGCCAAAGTCATCAAGGATAATAATATTCAACTAGAGTAAGCAGTGCTTACTCTAGTAGTAATGCCATTAAGCTTTCAGATTTAATAATTTGGCAGCGTTGCCGCCCAAAATGGCGACGCGGTCAGCGTTACTTAAACCTGGTGTAGCCATCACATGCTCTACTGGGTACTCTTCCCAAGGGATTGGATGATCCGTTCCAATCACAATTTGGCTTGCGCCTACCTGTGCAACGAGATGTCGTAGTGCCTCAGGTGTAAATACTAGTGAATCGAAGTACAACTGATTGAGGTATTCCGTAGGCTTTTTCTTGAGCACAATATTGGGGTCACAGTTCTGTGGCGACACAAAACAGCTGTGGTCCATGCGCGGTGCATAAGAGCCCAAGAATCCACCACCATGAGCAGCCAATATTTTTAACTGGGGATATTTATCGAGTACACCCTCATAGATGAGATGTTGTAATGCGATCGTAGTATCCAGTGGGTTACCGATCACATTGGACATCCAGCCATTGCCCTTAAAGCGCTGAGCAAGTTGAGGAGTACTTTGGGGGTGAATAAATAGCGCGACATTGAGTTCTTGGGCTTTTGCAAGTACAGGGTGATATTTAGGATCTGAAAAATCCTGCCCTAAAACACTGCCGCCAATAGCGGCCCCACGAAGACCTAGATTTTTAACAGCATTTTCTAGTTGCTCAACCGCTAAGGCAGGATCTTGCATCGTGAGCGAGGCAAAGGCCGCAAACTTATCGGGCCGCATTGCGCAGAGCTCGGCAAGGTGAATATTATTGAGACGGCAGATCTCAGCGGCCGTATCTTTATCTTTTCGATACCAGAAGGGATTAATGCTAAGCACTTGCATATCAATGCCTTGGGCATCCATGGCTTTGATGCGTTCATCAATCTTAATAAAGTGTTCAGGCACACCTTTGGTAGGCGGGGGAACAGACTTAGCGTCATCTCCCATTAAGTCGATTGCATCTTGAAACATGCAGTGTGCATGTACATCAATGGTTTTGATACGTTTACCATTAATGAAAATTGGGGTCATGCGCTTGGGTTTGCCATCCTTAAGGTCTGCTGAATGGGCTAGGCCGCATCCACAAAAAAATAATCCACCCAGTGCTTTACCAGATGTTTTGAGGAACGATCTACGTTGATTCATATGCTGCTCCAAAGGAAGTTCGAATCTGTACATTACACGATTTTTGACTAATTTGGGTAGCACTTCATAGTAGTGATCTAATAGCGAAATCATGTTGCCAGTTTTGTATTCCTACCGTAGATGCCCCTATGCAATGAGGGCTCGTATGGCATTGCAATATTCTGAAATTGAGCTCGAGCATCGAGAGATTGAGTTAAATAACAAGCCGCAATCGATGTTATTGGCATCGCCTAAGGGAACTGTCCCTGTGCTGTGTGTCGATGGGCAGGTCATCGATCAGAGTCTAGACATCATGCGCTGGGCATTAGGAAGATCTGATCCGGATAAGTGGATGGATGTTGATGAGAATATCGCGCAGTCCTGGATCAATAAAAACGATAGGTCATTTAAAGCGCTATTGGATCAATACAAATATCCAAACCGCTATCCCGAGCTAAATCAAGAAGAGACGCTCAGTGCCATAGAAGCACTGATGCTAAGACCTATGGAAATGGCTTTGGAGTCGAGTCAATATTTATTGGGAAGCAAGATGACTTGGATAGATGTGGCCATCTTTCCCTTTATCAGGCAGTTCTCAATGGTTAACCTTCAAAGGTTTGAGCAGCTACCCTATCCATTAGTTAAACAATGGTTAAAACAACATCTTGAATCTAGATTATTTAATGAGGTGATG
>CAILON010000001.1 GCA_903835865.1 uncultured beta proteobacterium | reverse complement strand
TGCAAAGTACGTGCGATTAAATTCATCATGTTTTGATATTTACTTTGGTTTTAATTTCAGTTCAGGGGTCAAGGTTGGAAATTGTCCGTTGTCATCTCTTGGCAAACTTTGGGTTGCATCAATAGCACTCAAAACCGCTTGATCCCAAACATTATCGCCGCTACTGGATGTCATTGTCCTAGAAAGAATAGCGCCATCCGGAGCTAATCGCACTTGAACAACAGTTTGCTTGTTGCCTTTAAAAGAATCTGCATTAAAGGTGATATTGGCACGAACCTTTTTAATGACTTTGTCGCTCCAGCCTGGGGGCGCGTTTCCACCACCGCCAACGCCACTACCTACGGAGCCGCCAGTGCCGCCATCCTTGGCGGCCATACCGCGCAGACTAGCAATATTAGCCTCGCGACGTTTATCCGCTTCCGCATTGGCTTTAATTTGCGCTGGAGTCAGTGCCGCTGGTTTAGGAGGCTCTACCTTTTTCGGGGGCTCCACTTTTTTAGGCACTTCTTTGGGGGGTGGTGGCTTGACTGCCTTAGGTACTTCTTTTACGACTTCTTTTTTAGGGGGCTCTTTTTCTACTATCTTTTTCTTTACTGCAATATCCGCAGCTTCTTCTTTGAATTCGGTTTTGAGTTCGGGTGCGGGAGGTGTTTCTACTTGCTGTGTAGAGTCCCACAGTTCAACTTCTACTCCATTAGGTGTGCTGCTATTCCAGCTAATACCAATGACTAAGAAAGCAAATAAACCTAAGTGAGCAATTAAAGAAAAAGTAAAGGCGCGCCTAGTACTTTCTTCTTTGGTGAGGCGACCACGCTCACGTCCACCACCACTGCCAAAGGGATTTTGTGAAAGTTGCGCGCTAGTCATTGCTTGGAGAGTTGCAGTGTGAGTAAAAAGTTATTGGCTCTTTACTGCAAGGCCTACGCGCTTGACGCCATTCTCTTTGAGCTTAGACATCACATCCATCACCACTTCATATTTGATGGACTTGTCCGCAGCTAAGACTACAGGCTGCTCAGCAGACTTTTCAGCTTGAGATCTGGCAAAAGCACCGAGTTCAAATTTGTCGAGAGTTTGAACGGGCTCACCATCTTTACGAACAATCACTTTTTCATTGGCGTCGATCGTCAGAAATACTGGTGGCAATGATTGCACTTTAGCGCCACCAACCGTTGGCAGATTCACAACGCCAGGATTGACCATGGGTGCTGTGACCATAAAGATCACCAAGAGCACGAGCATCACATCAATGTAAGGAACCACATTGATGTCAGACATTGCCCGACGTTTGGATTTACGTAATGAAGAGCCGGCCATAACTTTTTCTCTTATCGCCCAGCAGTTTGACGTTGCAAAATATTGGTGAACTCTTCGATGAAGGTTTCAAAACGAATGGATAGGCGATCCACATCCGTTGCTGCGCGGTTGTAAGCAACCACTGCAGGAATCGCAGCAAACAAACCAATGGCTGTTGCAATCAAGGCTTCGGCGATACCAGGCGCGACAGCAGCTAAGGTTGCGTTTTGTACATTCGATAGCCCGCGAAATGAATTCATGATTCCCCAAACCGTTCCAAACAAGCCGATGTAGGGAGAGACAGAGCCGACAGAAGCCAAGAAGGGGAGGTTTGCTTCCAAGGTATCCATTTCACGCTGGTAGGTTGCTTTCATGGCGCGACGGGCGGCATCGATTTCGCGTACTTTCATGAACTCTTGCATGCCTGCTTCGAAGATATGCTCTAGAACCGCATCGCTACGGGTATTGCGCTGTGCTGACTCTAGGAGGGTGCCCAAGTCGCCACCAGACCAGAAATCGCGCTCAAAACGCTCTGTATCCCTTCTGACGCCTCTCAAAATGGCAGTTTTCTTGAAAATGATGGTCCAGGAGGCAACCGACATACTCAGTAATAACAACATTACGAACTGGACTAATAGGCTGGCATTGAGGACTAGGGAGAGGAAGGATAGGTCTTGTGTAGGGTTCATGGTGAGTTTTGTATGATGTAGGTTGATTTTACTAAAGCAGTTCAACTACATCAGGATTATCGCTATGTTTGACCGTCAAAATACTTTATCTAAAACCGACCCAGAGTTATGGGCAGCGATTCAGGACGAGAATCGTCGTCAAGAAGACCATATTGAGCTCATTGCATCTGAGAATTACACCTCTCCTGCGGTCATGCAGGCTCAAGGCTCTCAGTTGACGAATAAGTATGCAGAAGGCTATCCCGGCAAGCGTTACTACGGTGGCTGTGAATTCGTGGACGTTGCTGAGCAATTGGCGATTGATCGTGTCAAAGCTTTATTTGGCGCTGAGGCTGCTAAC